>JAHDHF010000221.1 GCA_020631455.1 Saprospiraceae bacterium | reverse complement strand
GGGAAGGCGAACTGCCGACGCTTGCAGATGATGCACTCGATCATCTTGACCTTGCCCGCAAGTTTAATCTCATTGACTTTGAGCTCGGATCAAAAATTACGGGAGCAGGTTTCCCTGTCTTTCGTGGCAAAGGAGCACGACTTGTCCGTGGTTTGGTGAGCTATTTCTTGAGCAAAGCGGGAGACGCAGGCTACGAAGAAATATTGCCGCCGCACTTGATCAATGAAGCGTCGGCTCGCGGCACTGGTCAGCTGCCTGATAAAGAAGGGCAGATGTATCACGCTACGGCTGATAATCTTTTCTTGATTCCAACTGCCGAAGTACCAATTACGAATATCTACCGTGATGTCATCCTCAAGGATGGCGACTTCTCAGTCAAGATGTGCGGCTACACGCCGTGCTTCCGCCGTGAAGCTGGCTCACACGGCAAGGAAGTGCGCGGGCTCAATCGTGTGCATCAATTCAATAAAGTTGAGATCGTACGCATTGAGCATCCAGACAAGTCAAACGATGCCTTGATGGATATGCTCGCACATGTCGAAGGTCTGCTCGCTGATCTCGAGTTGCCATATCGCATCTTGCGACTTTGCGGAGGCGATCTTGGTTCGGCTGCTTCCTTGACATTTGACTTTGAGGTGTGGTCAGCAGCACAAAAGCGTTGGCTCGAAGTCAGCTCTGTGAGCAACTTTAAAACCTATCAAGCTAACCGCTTGAAACTCCGCTTTAAAGACGGTAAAAAATCTCAACTCGCGCACACGCTCAATGGTTCTGCACTCGCGCTTGCGCGCATCATTGCAGCCTTGATGGAGCATAATCAAACTGCCGAAGGAATTATTTTACCTAAAGCACTTGTTCCTTATGTTGGATTTGAACGTCTAGATTAATAGACTCAAGTCTACATTCATTCACTAAACTCCCTTTAGAATGCCATTTGCAATGTCAGGCGACTATATGATGATCATGATCATAGGTATGATCATGGGCGGTATTGGCGCCCTTATCGGCGCACGCCTCAAGTCAAAATTCCGCAAATACAGCCAAGTGCCGATCGCAGTTGGTTTGAGCGGCAAAGAAGTCGCCGAAAAAATGCTCGCTGACTATGGCGTGCACGATGTCCAAGTCCTTCAAGGGCAAGGTTTCCTTTCTGATCACTACAATCCAGGGACGAAGATCATCAATCTCAGCCCAGATGTCTATAATGGTCGCTCAGTAGCAGCCGCAGCCGTAGCAGCACACGAGTGCGGTCACGCCGTACAGCACAATACAGCCTACGCGTGGCTCAAAATGCGCTCTACGATTGTTCCGCTCGTGAGTATTGCCAGCAAGTTTCAGCAGATGGCTTTGATTGGTTCGATCATGTTGATTGGTACATTTCCGCAGTTGCTACTCGTGACGATCGCATTGTTTGCTATCACGACAGCCTTTGCTTTGATCACATTGCCTGTTGAGTTTGATGCATCCAATCGTGCCCTTGCTTGGCTCGACGAGTCACGCATCACCGAAGGCGAAGAATACAAAGGCGCTAAAGACGCACTTTGGTGGGCTGCGATGACCTATGTCGCATCTGCACTTTCAGCTGTAGCGATGTTGATGTATCTCTTGTCGATGTACCTCGGTCGCCGTAATTAATAAATTAAAAATGTGGGGCTGCCCCTTCAATCAGAAAGCTCCTAGAAATCCTCTAGGAGCTTTCTGATTTTGGGTCGGGCTATCCGGCACTCTCTCGCATTCGCTCGTTCAGACAACACCTCCTATCCCTCAGGCAAGTAGCTCTATTTTTTCTTTTGAAACGAATATAAAAACTCCTTCAGGTAATCGAATGACTTGTGCTCTCGTAATATTTGTTCGCTCTCTCCTACTGCATAGGTTTTTCGTTCTTCTCGAATAGGAAGGTCGTTGTCGTCGTAGGAATACATATACACAATGAGATCGCGTATTGTTTCATTCTTAGCTTCAGGAATATCTATCCAATTTGATCGAACAAGTTGCTCTTTTTTTATGAGGCGTTTTTTAGTGTCATAAGAATAACGTGTTTCATTTTGAAAATATCCTTCATAATAAATGTCATCTAGTCTTTTTTGCAACAAGCCAAGACTGTCGTAGTACAATTGACTATCTGCTGCTAAGACGAGACCGAGTTCTCCTTCGTCAAAATAGGATCGAACTGTTTTTAATACACTTAAAGAATCATATAAAAAAGAATCAATAGCTATATAGCCAATCAAATAATTGTATTCAGTTTTCTTTAGAAGACGATTGTGTAGATCATATTCAAAGTGATATGTTCTCACACGAGGCTCTTTTCTCTTTAATTTTCGAGATTCAACAAGCGAATCTACTCGACCATTTGAGATGTAGTAGTAGTTCCTAAAGAGAACTTTGCTTATTCGCTCGTCTCTACGTATATACTCTTTCGTGTACTTAAATCGAATTGTTGTTTTATTATTCCTGTCCTTAATTTTCTTGATTTGTTGCTGCTTGTACAAAAAAATATTATTTTCTTCTTGAGCATGAATACTCAAAGAGAGAATAAGCATACAAAACATGAATAATAAACGTAGCATAGTCAGCTAGGAGAACTTATGTAAAGTTAACCGATGGCGTTTGCCTCAAAATGCTTGAAG
>JAHDHF010000220.1 GCA_020631455.1 Saprospiraceae bacterium | reverse complement strand
TTCGAGCAGAAAAATATGATCCGAATTTCTCGGGTTTTGTCGGAAAAGACTTGACGCCAGGTCTTGAGATCGAAGGCAACCCAATTGGTGGCTGCTCGATTTTTGTTTCTGCGAACGAAGCAAATGAACGAGATCTTCAAATCAGCGTATTTCCAAATCCTGCTTCAGAACTCTTGACTATTCAAACTGAACAATCAATATCTACCGAATTGCTTTTAATTGATGTGACAGGCAAAGTTGTTTTAAAACAAGAGATCGAAGGCAATTTGACAACAGTTGATGTACAGGATCTGCCATCAGGAATGTATTTCCTCAGAGATTCAAATTCTTTAATTCCAACGCAACGCGTTAGCATAATTCGTTAGAAGTATTATCGCTTATTGCTTGACAAATGTGTGGCTTGACTGACCTGTTCCGTCTGAGACAGTGAGCATGTACGTGCCAGCTGCAAGATTGCGAGTCGAAAAGCTAAACGAATAGCTGCCTGCGTCTTTGTTATAGCGCTTGCGGTTGATGATTTGACCGGTAGCTGAGACAATCGTGTAGGTCAAAGTCGTTGCTTCATTGATTGTTGTCTCGACGTAAAGCATATCTTGTACGGGATTCGGTCGTAGAGCGATATTATCTATGAGTTGTGGTTGATTATTAGCATCAACCAAGCAACCCCAAGCGAGGTCGACGAGGTTCACATCATCGACATACGGATTTCGGTTGCCTTGATATGTCTCAATACGATTATTGCGCTCTATTTCTTTCGCTGATGGCGGATCTTGGTAATGCCAAGCCATTAAGGTGTATATGTCGCCGCAGTCATTGATATTTCCTACACTTGGGTACATCGTGTAGAAATACATCACAGCACGAGCTAAGTCGCCCTTGTGATCTTCTCGCGGTTCGAATGTGCTGCCAAAGTATTCACTGTGCTCGTCGATGCGATTGGTAGGGATTGTATTAATTGCAATATCCTCGATCAACCATGCAGTCGTCGTCGCATCATCAATATCACTAAAAGGGAAATTTGATCTAAGTGAATTCCAATTTTGATATGTCGGAAATAAATGATGAATATCAGAACGCATTGGTTCTGCACTGCCATAAAAACTTTGTGGCACAGTATGCTCGCAGTTAATCGGATTTGGATACGTCGTCGAGTTATTGACATTGTATGGAAGCGGATCTTCGTAGCCCGAGTACACACAAACGACAGTATTACGTGTTGGCTCATTATCAATAGCACCGTACATGCGACGGCGAGCCTCATTGTAGCCGAGCTCAGTATGCTGCCCATCATAATGATTGACTTTGATCCATGACCTGACCTGTTCGCAAGACAAGCCAGAAGGCGGTGACTGAGCGAAAACAGTAAAGGCAAACAAGCAAAAACTAAAAATGAGCGTGTGTTTTATCATAGCTCTAAGATGAAGCAATAATCAAGCAAAACAAAAAAGAAGGAGCTTGTGACATTTTAAAAATTGATTTCAGGGCAAATTATTGCGAAACAATGAGGAATAGAGATGATTAAGGTTTACAACACGCTAAAAAAATGCGATATTTGTATCTACCCATGGCAAAGAAGAAAAAACAACCAGAATTCGTTTCTCCCAATGATCATCGTGTGATCATTATCGGTCGTCTAGACTTTAATTCGAAGCGTAGCGTCGATAATGCACTCCTCTTTCATGAAAAAAGACTTGAGTCGCATTACAAAGTCGAGTTTCCATTCGATCATCTTGAATTTTTTGACGAGTCAGGATTGTCGCTTCAATTTCCAAAGTATATCCTTGAGACAACAAAAAAGGTAGCGATCAATATCGGTAAGATGTTCGAGTTTCTTGCGGAGTATGCGACCAGCGGCCGAATGGATGTGGTTCTTGTCTGCGGTGGTGTTGATGTTGAGCATTTTAAGATTGAGCCTGATAATGATCGTGTATCGGTTCGCACCTTTACTCAGGCTCGTGATGCCTTCAAAGCAAGTGATCTTGATCTCGCACTCGAGCTCGCTCAAAAAGTAATCAAAAAAAATCCGAACAACACAAATGCAAAAGTCCTTGTCGGTCGCACATTGCATCGTATGGGGCGTGAAGAAGAAGCGCTTACTCAGATCAACGAAGCAATCAACGAAGGCTCATTTGAAGCACCTGCTTTTTTGACTCGCGCACGATTGCTGCTTGACAAAGGAGAAGTCGAAAATGCCATTCTTGATTGCCAAAAAGCAATTTCGTTTTCTGTGCCGTCAATGCCATTTTTCTTCACGATTAAAAATCTCAAAGCAGAAGCACACGAGCAGCTCGGACAAATTGATCTTGCGATCAAAGAATTAAAATTTGTAGCAGTCGCAAAAAAATCGCCAGCCAAACAAAAGCAAAAAGCAGCTTACAAGCTCGCGATGCTCCTCCTCAATCAAGAAGAATATCTCGAAGCAATCAAATATTTCGATCACGCACTGAATAGCCCCGAAGAAGAAGTGCATCTCGCATCTCTTTATCTCTATCGTGGTATCGCCCGTAAGAAAGGCGGCAAAGCAGGATTTAAAGCAGATTGGAAACTCGCAACTGAAGCAGACAGCGAACTCCCAGTCAAGCAGATCGTCAAAGAAATGGTCTCGTAATAATTGAATTAAAATTAGTTGGGGCTGCCCCTTCATTAAAAA
>JAHDHF010000001.1:28466-73493 GCA_020631455.1 Saprospiraceae bacterium | reverse complement strand
AAAACAAATTGGACCATTCTTGAGTGAAGTGCTTGTGCTCGGTGCGCTTACAGATGATGGTGTTATATTATTAAATCCTGATCAAAAAATTAAAAACGGATCACGAATTGCGTGAGTGCATTTGGGTATACGAATCAAGTATTTCATTTGTTGTTTTTCGTAAAGCAGTTAATGCAGCTTGTATTTTCCAAGCATCACGATTACGAGGCTCGACAAGATTAGAAATAGCGCGTAATTGTAAATACTGAATTCCGCTCATCAGGCAGCAATATGCAACTGCTGCTCCTTCAAGTGTTTCGATATCTGGCTGCCAGCGTTTTTTTCGTTGTTCAATTGTTTGGATAGAACCCGAAGCAGTATTAACAGTTATTGATTTTGAAACTGGCAAAAAAGTCGAATCTGAATAATGTGGATTTGAAAAATAGCCTTCAGAATTAATCAAATTATTGGGAAGCGGCGATAAATCAAGTTGCTGCGCAGTAATAAGTGTTCCATCTTGATCTTCGGCTCCTAAATCAGCAAAACAATCATAACCAACTGTCGTCACCGATCCGAGAGGAAACTTTGTTTTATCATACGTTCCTGCTAAACCGACATTTATTACAAGATCAATTTTTTCTGATACAATAGCTTTCCCAAGTGCAAAACTTGTGGCTGCTGATCCCATTCCTGTGACGAGTTTTGTGACTTTGAGTCGCGTCATCGAAAATGGTCGAGATGAAGGTAATTGAACATCAATTCCTTCGAGCTCAAACTGAGTGGCTGCTACAAGTAAAATATGCATTATCGAATCACAATATCATTAATGTAGTCTTCGCCTAAATAACTATTTATTTTGTTGATGAGATTGTCTTTTTGATATCTCATTTCTTGGCGAAGTACTGAACTCGTCACTTCTAAAATGACACGCCTTCCTTTTATATCAATTGAGTCTGTATGATTGTCAATTGCTTCGCCAGCAATTACTGACCAAGATGTTTTTATTTTATTTTCATAGAGGCCGCTTTTGAGGCGATCATCTTGAGATATTCCTTTGAGAATATCTTGAATAGACTGGTCATTTTGCTTTTTGAACATACGGCTGGCTCGTCATTGCAATGTACATCATAATTGTAGCTGCCCGTCATCAATATGAAAAAAAGTTGCTGCTGTTTTTGCTTTGTCGAGTGCTACTTTGAGTCGATTTGGATCTGTGTCTGTGATAAAGACTTGTCCGAATTGCTCTCCACTTATCAATTGGATTAGATGATCGATTTTGCTTGGGTCGAGCTTATCAAACACGTCATCAAGCATCAAGATAGGTTTGACGCTTTTAGCAGCCGAAAGCAAGGAATAAAATCCAAGCTTTAGACAAATCAAGACAAGTTTGACTTGCCCTTGTGATCCATATTTTCGAAGCGAGCGGTTATTCAAAGTAATTTCGACTTCATCACGATGAGGACCGCGATTCGTACGTCGTAACCGCAGATCGTTTTCGAGAGATTCTTGATGCGCATTTTCAATTTGATCTGCGACTGTATTTGGTTTGTACTGAATATCGAGCTTGCCTTCGCCACCAAGTTGCGAAAAGAAAACTTGAGCTTGTGGAATTAACTCATAAAGAAATGATTCTCGCGCTTGAATGATTGCTTGGCTCGGCAGCTTCATTTGTTGAGTCAAAACACTTAGCAATGTTTTATCTGGATATCGATCTGCTTTGAGCGTAGCATTCCGTTGCTTGAGTAAGCGTTGATACAATGCGAGACTCGATAAATATGTCGAATCAAGTTGGCTCAACGATACATTCATAAACGTGCGTCGTGACTCAGCCGATTCCTTCAAGATCAAACTGTCATCAGGCAGGATACACGTGATGGGCAGCCGTCCAATATGTTCTGAGAATTTTTCATATTCGACTCCGTTCATGCTGACTCGACGCTTTTTACCAATTGCATATTTAATACAAGCAGTTTTGATTTTGTCTCCTATTGTGTATTCTCCTTCGAGACGAAACCAATCACAATCATCCTTGGTCAATAGTCGATCACTTAGACCGAATAAACCTCTAATCATACTCAAGCAATAAATTGCTTCTAAGAGGTTGGTCTTCCCCACTCCGTTTTGCCCAACGATGCAATTCATTTGCTCATCAAGCTCAATATCTAGTGTATTGTAGTTTTTAAACTGAGATATGTGAAGTCTTGTGATTCTCACAGTGCATAAGTATGATTTATTGTAGACATTAGCAGCATGATCCAGTGTAATATTGTTTTCGGGCTTGAATTTGATCAATCAGTTTATACTGAAACAAGAAACAATCCGCAATTACTCCATCTCGGACCAAACGGCTTGCTTGCACTTCTCGAAGCGCAATTTGGTATTAGCTATGCAGATGGCTCTGTACAATATATACGTGTAGAGCAATATCGACAATGTCTTGAAGCACTTGCGCGAGATGATAAGTCATTTTTTTATAGAGAGTCGTTTATCAATAATCAGCGCTCAACAGCTGAAGCCTTATTGAATATGCGAGATGAACTCGTGCTCAGCGGCTGGAATGGTCAGCTAGTCGAAAGTGGTTCTGAACGCCTTCGTACATTCTCGAAAATTGAATCGCGCTTTGCCAAGCTATCGACTCAAGCTGGAATTGCAGATCGCTTTCAAACGATTTTGAAACTACTTAATGAGCACACTGTTCCTATACATTCAATTGAACATATCGAACCATTTGAATATCTCCCAACACATATAAAGAGATGTTTTCAATCATTAAGTCAATCAAATTGCACAATTAAAAAACGAGAAAAAGTCATCTCAATACCGTCATCTGATCTAGGCAAAATGCAGGTAGCGTTTCAGAATAGAGATTTTGAATCACACTTTGAATTACAAAATGATGGTTCGTTTTCGATCTTAAAAGCTGCCCAAGAATATGAAGCAGCATCTGGCCTTTTGTTTTCGCATTTGAATTTGTTTCAAAAAACAACTTGTCTCGTTAGTAAAGATTCGCTCTTACAACTTGAACAAGTAGGTATAAAACATGGATTTCCCTCTTTAGGTGTTGGACAGCCCAGTGACTCGCGACCAGCATTGCAGATCTTGAAGCTACTCCCTGCATTTATCTGGAAACCAATTGATACAAAACGTGTCCTCGAATTTTTGACCTTACCATTAAAACCGCTTGATGAAACTCTGAGTCAGCAACTTGCAGCTGCATATGCAAATAGTCCAGGCTTCAAAAGTCGAGAATGGAAACGTGCTGTTCAACGTTTTTTATTTCCAAAAGAACAAGAGCCACCAACATCAAAAATAAAAAAGCAGTATTTCACTTGGTTTAAACGCAAGCGATATGATTTGCAAGAACGAGTTCCAATAAAAGAAGTTCGAGAGCTAGTGAATTTTATTCGCAATTGGGCATACGAAACATACCGAACTGAAGGAACACATACAGGTCTGCTCATGCTCAGTGGGCTCGGTAAACGTGCAAGTGAATTACTTGACATTTTACCACAGCAGTCGAGCAGCTTATCTGCTCTTCAACTTGATCGAATTATATCAGCAATTTATGAAGACGAATATTCTGCTATTGAGCAAGCTTCAATTTTTGCACCGCAACATATTTCTTCTTCGAGTGCTTTTGCAGATCAACCTCAAGATGTCATCTGGTGGAATTGCTGCAACGAAACATTGAGTACGCAGCAATCAGTTTGGACAAAAACTGAATTAAAACAATTAGCCGAACATAATATAACTATTCAATCTGATCGGCAAAAAGCGCAACTTGCTTTATGGAATATTTTTCAACCTATTCAAGCAGCTCAAACTACTTGTACGCTAGTAATCCCTGATACAATTCAAGGAGATTCAGTTTCAGAGCATCCAATCTTTTCGTATCTCCATTCCATTTGCAATAATATTTCAATTGTAGAAAAAAGTTATTCAGAAATAATTGAATCTTCAACATCAACTAAACAAGTTGAAGTCAAGCCAGCTATACAAGCCGATCCATTACTCGAACTCAATATCGATTTAGCAGCGCTTTTCCTAGAAGATGATTTTAGGATGGGGCCAACGACGTTAGAAAAAGTCTTGTTTTATCCGCACATTCCAATTTTAGAACGACAGTTTAAATTACAGGCTGCTCCAATTCATTCAATCGTTGATATTTTTACTCTAAAGGGTAGAATTGCTCATGCAGTATTTGAAGAGCTTGGAAAACAAAAAGAAATCCATGACGATGAATCTGCACTTCGTTTAGCTGCAAAAAATTGTATCGCACTACAAATAGAACAAAGCGCCCAAAATCTACTCGAATATGGACGCGAACCAGAGCGGCTTCGTCTCGAAAAATTAATTATCGATAGTGTAGTCGATTTCTTCAAACGTATTCGAAATGATGGCTGGACATTCTATGAAACTGAAAAATGGGTAGAAGGCAAAATTGGTACTATAAAGCTCGGCGGTTTTATAGATTGTGTATTAGAAAAAAATGGGCAGCTTGCAATTGTAGACTTTAAAGCAGGCGGCAAAAAAAGCAAGCAAGAAGCAATCGACAATCAAGAAGATGTTCAACTCATTTCGTATTCTGAAATCTATGATTCCGATCAGCTTATCCCAACAGCGTATTACATTCTAGTCGGACAAAAACCTATTGCACGAGACGGCTCGATATTTTCTGATATTCCACCAACAGATGATTCGCTCCAAGCGATTCAAGATCGAATCAAAGACCGAATTTTAGAAACATATCAACTCCGAATGACTCATTTAAAGAATGGAGTGCTGCCATTGCATACTGAAACAAATGCAGATGTGCTCGATCAATGGATTAGCAATCAATACGCAGCTCAAATACTCGATTGCTTTCCTATGAAAGCCGAATCGCATCGATATGATCCATTTGCTTCTCTTGTAGAGCTATAAAAAAAGCCCTTTGCAGAATCTGCAAAGGGCTTTTTACTAATAGTAATAGTAATGCTACTATTGGAAATTAGCAAGTGTTCCAGTCAAATTCAAAATAACACCAGCAATCATCATCACAATGTTGAGACCGATTCCGATCTTACAAAGTAGACGACCTGTTTTGAGTTTAGATCCATCGACATAGTCATCTAGGTTATGTTGAGCCATGTTCCAGTCATCATTTGACATAACAAGACCGACTACACCAAGAATAAGACCGATAAGTGCACAACAGAACGCAAGAACAATAGAGACAATCCCCATGATCATCGCTGTTTGCGCTTTAGGTAAAGAATTTTCCATCAGAAAGAATTTTGAGGGTGAATGAATAATACAACAAGAACTGTATTTTTTTTCAATTGTACAAATTGAGATTTCAATATTCCACAGCATCTTAGCAGTGTGAGTGATCGAGCAGCATTATACGGTGATGGCATCTTCGAAACAATGTTTGTCTTTAATGGGTGTATACGACTGCTTGATTTACACATTCAGCGTTTAGACACTGCCTTATATACATTTGCCGGTTCAGGTCCAGCAGATGCTGTCCGATATTTAAAACACCAGATAAAAGAATATCACTCTAAAGGATTTTGGCGTATCCGATTGACTATACATCGAGATGCTAATGGCCTGTATACTCCGCAATCGGATTATCTCTCCTACTCTATCCAAGCACAACAATTAGATGCAAACGATTTGACTCAACAAATCCAATTGATTACTTGCTTTGATTTCCGTATTCATTATGACAAATTAAGTCATCTCAAATCGTGCTCAGCAATTAATTATGTACTCGCAGCTCGACAAGCAAATCACAAACAAGCCGACGCAGCATTGATACTAAATCATAAGCAGCAAATTGCAGAGACAAGCGGATCAAATATTTTTCTTTTCATAAGTGATGTGCTCGTTACACCTCCTCTTACAAGTGGCTGCCTGCCTGGAGTCATGCGTAGTTTTGTATTGAAAATTGCTCGAAAAAATAATATCAAAATTACAATCAGATCAATTGATTATTCTGAAATAAATCAAATACAAGCTGCTTTTGTTACGAATGCAATACGAGGCATTCAGATTGTACATTCAATAGATAAACAAATGCTGCAATCGAATTCCTTAATTGCACAACTAAAGCATATCGTAGATAAAGAATTAAAAAATAATGTGGGCGATACCGCTACACAAGTGTAGCGGTCGGGCTGTTCGCAGTACGGTAGCCTAGATTTTTGTACTTGTATACCCATCCTAAATCCTTCCCTTAAAAATGGAAGGACTTAAGTAAAAACAAGCACAAAAATCCGCTCGCAGGCTCGCGCTGCTACCATCCCTATCGCAAGCTGCACTCACATACTGAGATGGACAAGCGCTGCGAAGTGGTGGCGCAGCCAGATGCAAGCGTAGCGCAGCAGCCGAGCGAACAGCGAGTCACGTAGCATAGCGACCTCGATTTATTCTAGTGAATGTTCACTAGAATAAATCGAGGATGGCCCAAAATCTTTCTATTGTTTTTTGGCGTCTTTGACATCGACGTAAAAGACGAGATCAGCACTCCCAGGAATTAATGGCGGAGCGCCTTGCTCTCCATATCCTAGACGGTACGGAATAAATAAAGTCGCTTGTGTACCAACTGGCAATTCTAAAAGTGTTTTATCCCAGCCTTCGATCACTTGATTTTGACCGACCGTAAATGTGAAACTCTCTCTTGAAAGCGATTCATCAAATCGAGTACTGTCCATTAAATAACCGACATAATCAACTGTCAATAAATCACCAGCTTTTGGTTTGCGGCCTGTACCTTTTTTATGAACAACATAATTTACGCCTTCAGTTGTTCGCTTTAAGTTTTTGAGTTTTCCAGTTTTATAGTAGCCGATATTTGTAGTCGTTTGTACTTCGACTCGAGCAGCGTCTTCTGCTTTCTTTTTTATTGCTTCGTAATTCGCAATGAGTTCGGCTTTACGTGTAATATTCAAAATTCGAAAATCAATCATCATGATTTCGCCGCGCTGATAACCTGGCGGCACCATGCTTAAAGAATCTATTGGCACTGCAATTTGCAGTGAGTCGCCTTCGCCAACGTAATAAAAACTTCTAAAAAATGGAACGGCATCGAGACGCCGCTCATCAAGTACAACTTGAGCTGGCTGACCACCAAAAGAAGTCGCGACTTGTACATTATTGCGAGTGTATGTATCAAAAAATGCTATTTGATCTCCAGAAGCAGCTACTTTTCCTGTCCCTCGATCTGGAATTCGATAATAAAAAGCTCCACTTGGGTCGAGTGTATAATTTTCTTTGACTTTCGATAAAATCTCAGCGTTTTTCTTTGCTTTTTCCTCTGCTTTTTCAACATCGTAAACTTTAATAGAAACGAGTGCATTTCCGCCATTTGGATATTTCTGTTTAATACTACTCTGCTCCATACTATCGACAGGCAGCACGACGATCATACTGTCTTGAGCTGTCATAAGATTTAAAAAGGAAAGCAATTGCCCTTGCATGTCTGGCTCAGGAAAAACAAGCTCCATGTGTTGTCCTGCTTTGCGAGTTGTTTCGAGTACGTTTCCATCTTCATCCAAAAAGTCAACATGGTAGTTGATATAATCTCCGACAATTATGTTATCTCCATCATTGTCAATATGCTTGTAGTATTTCAAATTGTCTGACGCACGAGTTTGGAAATCACTGTACGGATCAGACTCACATGAAAAGATCGAAATGCTAAAAGCAAGTAAGAAAATGCTGTACGCGTAGCGCATAAAAGTTGTTTGTGAGAGCTAGGAATGTGTTGGGCCGAAATATTCGACAGATATGTTTTCAGTTTCTACAAGGCGCAGCTTATGTAGTCGGCAGCCTTTGAGATGAGCTTCGAGGCGGTCCCAAATTGCGATAATGAGGTTTTCGGTAGTTGGTTGGAGATCATTTTGAAACCAGTCGATATCGAGATTCAAATTGGCATGATCAAGATGATCGATTACATATTCGTGAATGATCGACTTTAAATCGGTCGCATTGATAACGAAACCTGTGACTGGATCTGGCTGCCCAGCTACAGTAACGAAGAGCTCGTAGTTATGTCCATGAAAATTTGCGTTGGCACATTTACCAAACATTTCTTCATTTTGCTCTTTTGACCAATGAGAAACATAAAGTTTATGCGCTCCAGAAAAGCGCTCGCGACGGGTGAGAAATACTTCTTGCATATCTTGATGCAAAAGTAAGCAGCCTGTGTTTAGAAATACGTTAAGTCCCAAACAAAGCTGCAGCTTTCAGTCTATCTTTGACGCACACACGATTATCACCCCGCGATCATTCCGAATGTCTTCAAAAACTAAAACATCAAAGCAATCAATCCTTTTGATGATTGTGCTTCTTCTCTTTGTTGCGCTCTGTGGAAGCACATATTTGCTTATCCAAAAAAAGAAGGGCAAGGTATCACAAGCTCCAATAGTCTATGGTCAAGCCGCTGGCGAGCAAGCACCTCTTGCTCCAAGAGTATTTGGATTTAAAGAAGCCGACTACATTATTACAGATACACTTTTCAAGCAGAATGAATTTTGGTCTCAAGTACTTACTCGACATGGAGTGGATTACTCACACATCGATAAACTTGTTAAAAAAACAAGTCACATCTATGATTCTCGCAATATGCGTGCTGGAAAACGCTACGCCGTTTTAGCTGATCCAAAGACGAAAGCTGCTCAGTATTTCATATATGAGCCGAGTGTTTACTCATATTATGTTTTTAATCTACAAGACACGATGGGCGTACACAAAGTCGTCCGACCGATAGAGACGCATACGCGTATGGCGTCTGGTCATATCAAAAGCAGCTTATGGCAAGCACTTATAGATGCAGAAATGCACCCAGCCACTGCTTCGCTGATGGAGCAAGCTCTCGCATGGAATGTTGATTTTTATCACGTTCAAAAAGACGATAAATTTCGACTCATTTTTGATGAAAATTATATCGAAGGAGAGCTAGTCGGTGTTGAGGCGCTTCATGCTTCTTGGTTTAAAAATGGCAATACAGAGTTTTATGCGTTTCGGTTTGCAAGCGAAGAGTATGATGGCTTTTTTGATGAAAATGCGCACCCAACGAAAAAAGCATTTTTGAAATCGCCATTGAAATATGGTCGCATTAGTTCTCGATTTAATTTACGGCGTTTTCATCCAGTTCTGAAAAGGCGAAAAGCACATCTCGGAACTGACTATGCTGCTCCACACGGCACACCAATTATGGCTGTAGCTGATGGTACAATCACAAAAGCTTCTCGCACACGCGGCAATGGTAATTATATTAAAATGCGCCACGACAAAACCTATGAGACGCAATATTTGCACATGAGTAGATTTGCAGAAGGAATTTCACCTGGTGTGCGTGTCAAGCAAGGACAAACCATTGGGTTTGTGGGAAGTACAGGTCTAGCCACAGGGCCGCACGTCTGCTTCCGTTTCTGGAAAAATGGCCGTCAAGTCAATCATCTTAAAGAGAACTTGCCGCCGCCAAAAGTTATGGAAGGCCCAGCTGTTGATTCATTTTTTGTAGTACGAGATTCGCTTAAACTTATTCTTGATGAAATACCGATCGCAGATTCCAGCGAAATGCTGATCGTGACAACTGCGATTGACTCAGTGACGAGCGAAACAAATGCTGAAGTCGATCCTTAATTAAGGAATTTATTTTATAGTTTTTGTTACTTTGCGCTCCTCGCTACAAGTAGCGAGTCAGGCTATTCGGCAGTACGGTAGCCTAGCTTTTTTTTTCTATCAATCTTTCTTTTTTCCTTCCTTTGAAAATGGAAGGAATTCTTTTACTATTTCGAATATAAAACAAAAAGCCGCTCGCTTCGCTCGCGCTGCCTTCTATCCTTGAGCGATTTTTTATTATTGCTTTACTAGAAAAACCAGCTTAAATCTAATAGAAAGATTTTTCGGCTGCTCAGCCAGCGATAGGAGTAGCGACCGGAGTGTCGGATATTAAAAAATCCCCTAGAGAAAATTTTCTCTAGGGGATTTTTTAATAGCTAGGCTACCGTACTACGGATAGCGCGGTGCTTGAGTTTTACTATTAAATTTTAATAGTAAAACCCAAGCAGGCTGCATTATATTATTTCATTACACAAATGGATATTCTCCAGTCGTAATGACTTTGTCAGCTACTTTGCGGCGCTCCGTTTTTGTATTAATTGGCTCATACTTCGTGTAGCGCTTGAGTCCGAGTAAAAGTGTACGACGAATATCGCCTTCTGCCCAAGCTGTGATCGCACGCTTCGCATTGAGTGTCAAGCGCTCAATTGCATCATCAAAATAAACACGCGTCGCGCTGATGTGAATCTCGCAAGCTTCCGCTCCACGCATTCCGATCAATTTTTTGGTGCGAAGCAATGTGCTTTCTGCGAGATAAATATCATTCATCATGTCGCTGATGTACAGGAGAACTTCTTGCTCGTCTTGCAGCTTTTGCATGAGGGTTTGAGCAGTCATCCCAGCGGTCATCAAAACTGCTTTTTTCATGCCTTCGAGCATTTTGAGCTCGCGGCTGAGCGGATCATTTGCATCTGGTTGTTCGCCAAATGAAGGCATTGACATCAATTCTTTTTGGATCGCCATCGCTGGCGTCATCAAATCTACTTTGCCTTTGAGCGCGCGCTTCATGAGCATATCGACGCTGAGCATTCGGTTGATCTCGTTCGTTCCTTCGAAAATTCTGTTGATTCGGCTATCTCGGTACGCTGCTGCCATTGGCATTTCTTCGCTGTAGCCCATTCCACCAAGGATCTGGACGCCTTCGTCAACACAATAGTCAAGGACTTCTGAGCAGCTCACTTTAAGTAAAGCACACTCGATACTGTATTCCTCAGCAGCGCCTAAGAGTGCAGAACTAAAGTCTGCTCCTTCTGCCATTAATGATTTTTCCTTGTGATCGATGTCTGCACTTGCACGATATGTTGCTGATTCAGCAGCATAAATGCGAGTTGCCATCTCTCCGATCTTATGCTTGATCGCTCCAAATTCAGAAATTGACTTTCCAAATTGCTTGCGATCATTTGCGTATTGAGTTGCACCCTCGAGGACGAGCTTCGAACCTCCAACAACTGCTGCACCAAGCTTGATGCGGCCGATATTCAAAATGTTAAACGCTATTCTGTGGCCTTTACCGATCTCACCGAGTACATTTTCGACTGGAACTTTGACATTTTCAAAAAATACTTGACGAGTCGATGAGCCTTTGATACCCATTTTATCTTCTTCGGCAGCTGTACTGACGCCTTCGTATTCTTTGTGAACAATAAAACCAGTGAATTGCTCTCCGTCAATCTTTGCGAAGACTATAAAAATATCTGCGAAGCCAGCATTGGTAATCCACATCTTCTGCCCATTGAGGACGTAGTGTGTTCCGTCTTCGCTCAAAACTGCTTTAGATTTAGCCGCAAGAGCATCAGAACCACTTCCTGGCTCAGTCAAGCAATACGCAGCTTTGAGTTGTCCAGTTGCGAGGCTTGGCAAATACTTTGCTTTTTGCTCGGGATTACCAAAATAGACAATCGGCAAAGTACCGATGCCCATGTGTGCTCCCATCGAAAGCGCGAACGAACGTGCTTTCGCTCCTACTTCTGTCAGCTTCATATTTGTGATGAAGTCTTGAGGAAATCCTCCGAATTCTTCTTCGATACATGTACCGAGAAGTCCAGTTTCGCCTACTTTTTCGAGAAGCTCACAAGTGAGTTCGATGTCGAGCTTTTCGAGTTTGCCGAGATTCGGTACGATATGCTTGTCAAGTACTTCATTGGCCATATTAACCATCATGAGTTGATCTTCATTCAACTCTTCAGGGATGAAGATTTGAGATTCATTTTGGTCTTTGACCAAAAATTCTCCGCCTTTCAAAAAGGTTACTTCTGTTGGATTAGCAGTCATGTTGATTATCGATTAGTCTGATTATGACCACAAAATACACAAAAAAGACCGATCGGTCTTTTTTGAAATACTGCTTTCTGTCAAAAGCGGCGGAATTGTTACCTTAACGGCTTGTAAGAACACACTTTAACCTCACTATGAAGCATATACTTCTCCTTACACTCAGTTTTTTCGTTACTGGAACTCTGTTTGCCCAATCAGAAACTATTACGATTGAAGAAGCTCAAACAGAGTTTGGGATTGATGAACGAATCAACAATTGGTTTACACCTATTTCTGATTTTATCGGATCAATCGTTTTCTATGGTATTCCAATCAAAGATGATGTTGCTGTTTACAGGCAAACGACAATTTTAGATACAGTCAAACTTGAAACACCAAGAGTAGATACGATTGTAACTGCTACTCCATACATGGACACAATCTTTGCAGCGGATGGCAGCTTCACTTTAGAACAAAAAGTAAAAGAAGACATAACAATTGTTACTTCAGAGTATGATTATGTACCACGCATCCAAGAGGTTTATGACCCGAATCCAAAAGTGGCATTTACTCCTGACATGAGTAGTGATGTTGCCTACGATAAAGACATTTTTATTAGGCCACGTGCGAATGGTGGTTATTCATATGCACATCGCTATGATGCAGAAAACGGTGATCTTCTTGAGACAAATAAACCTTTAGCAGTCGGACAAACTGTGGATCTTGACGGTTACAAATTTTCTATTGATGTCAAGGAGCCGCTCGCATTTGGAGAAGGCTATAGAATGGTTGTCAATAATATCAAAATTCCAATTGTATTGATTGTTTTGATTTTAGGCGCCTTATTCTTTACACTTTATTTCGGATTTGTAAACATCACCAAACTGCCACTCGCAATAAATGTAGTACGCGGCAAATATGATGAACTCGAAGGCGGAAATCCTGGAGTCGAATCTGATCAAGTCAATATTTCGGGTGGAGACAATCCTGATACGATTAAAGTAGAAGGACAAGAAGGAGAAATTAGTCACTTCCAAGCATTGACAGCTGCCCTCTCGGCGACTGTAGGACTCGGTAATATTGCTGGTGTTGCCATTGCGATTGTACTTGGTGGTCCTGGAGCAACATTCTGGATGATCCTAGCAGGTTTGCTTGGTATGTCATCAAAGTTTGTCGAGTGTACGCTTGGTGTCAAGTATCGCGAAGTCGATGCAGACGGTACAGTACACGGCGGACCGATGTATTACCTCTCAAAAGGCTTGAAGGAACGCGGTCTAGGTGGCTTTGGTAAAGTGCTTGGTGTTTTCTTCGCGATCATGTGTGTTGGTGGCTCGTTTGGTGGTGGAAATATGTTCCAAGCAAATCAAGCTGCTTCACAATTCCTTGGAATGATTGGAGCTGAAGGTCAGGCAGCAGGAGCAATCTTTGGAGTTATTTTAATGGTATTTGTTGGTATCGTAATTATTGGCGGTATTAAGCGTATCGGTTCAGTTGCTGAGAAGATCGTCCCATTCATGGTCTTCATTTATGTAGCTGCGAGTATTATCATTCTTGTGATGAATTTTGGAGCAATTGGTTCTGCCTTCGGATTAATTTTCGAAGGCGCATTTACGCCAATGGCAGTCGCAGGTGGATTTATTGGAGTTTTAATTCAAGGATTTAAACGAGCAGCATTTTCAAATGAGGCGGGTGTTGGTTCAGCAGCAATTGCACACTCTGCTGTAAAAACAAAATATGCTGCAAGTGAAGGAATCGTCGCATTACTTGAGCCATTTATTGATACAGTAGTTGTTTGTACGATGACAGCTCTTGTCATTATTGTCACTGGAAATTATATCAACCCTGACGGATTAAATGGAGTTGATCTCACAAGTCAAGCATTTAATTCTGCTATTCCAGGCTTCTCTTATATACTGACTATTGCAGTTGTGTTATTTGCATTTTCATCTATGTTGTCTTGGAGTTATTACGGACTTCAAAGCTGGAAGTATCTTTTTGGAAAAGGAAAAGTATCAGATACAGTTTATAAAGTTTTGTTCTGCTTATTTGTAGTAATCGGATCTGCAGCTAGTCTCGGTTCTGTGATTAATTTTTCTGATGCAATGGTATTTGCAATGGTATTCCCGAATATTATTGGCTTGATTTTCTTAGCGCCAGTCGTTAAGAAAGAGCTTAAGAAATATCTTGATGACATTAAAGTATTTAAAAGTAAAAAAGCATAGCTATTCATGTAATTGAATAATTATGGCGAGCCATGAAAAAAGCGTCTTCACAAATGTGAAGACGCTTTTTTCATGTCGGGCTCTGCGTGGTACGGTAGCCTAGCTTTTCTATTTCTTTTCAAAGAAAAAGAAATAGAAAATCCGCTCGCAAGCTCGCGCCACTCCGATCCCTCTCGCTAGCTGCCTTTACACTGAGACTGGACAAGCGATGTTAAGGGGCGCAAAATGAAATGGAGCGCTCACGAACGCTAGAGAGTGATGAGCGTTCAGCGAAACCCTGGAACAGCGCGGTGCTGCGAGCCATGCGAGCAGTATGGCCCAAAATTTATTTTCTATTTAATACCAAAAAGTATTTGGTTTGTCTTGACTTGAATTTTTTCTGACACAGAATACTGAGGCTCGATAAATTGAGAAAACAACGATTCGGAAAGAGTAGCAAGCTCCTGTGTGATTGCATATCGATTATAATACAAGCGACCACTTGGATTAAGCGAATGATACAATCGATTAAAAAAATCCTGCTGTTCGAATTGCGATGGAGTCACATCATCAATAAAAAGATCAACAGCAATAAGATCAAATTTTTGATCTGTAATTGCCATAAAAGCAGCTGCATTTGCTTGAACAATTTCTGTAGGAGAATGAAGCCTCGGCAAACTATACTCAGACGCGAGTTGAATAACAGCGGGATCAATTTCAACTAATGTATAGTCTGCTTGAATATTAAAATATTGCTCAAGCATAAATGGGATGCTACCCAAACCCATTCCAAGTACCAGTATGTTTTTTGGTTTCTGCTCGGCTATTTTTGTATGCCGAAATGCTTGAAAATAATTATTGTATAAATCATCGTAGCTATAAAACGCATTTTCTGTAGCTAATAACAAACGTCCTTTGCTTACAATCAAATTTAAATATTCAGAATAATCACTATCGACTTGTACAATATGCTGATCGACAAGATGACTTAACCAATTTTTCCATTTTGGAATTTGAGGCAGCTTCACGATTTACGATATTCTGAGCTTAAATCAAATACTGCTTGTAATATTGATTGCTCAATTTCTGTAAGCGATTTTTTTCTTCGCTTCATGACGATATCAGCAACCTCACAAGCTTTGTCAAATCGATATTCGATCATTTTAGCAGCGCCACCCCAACTAAATGATGGAATAAAATTACGAGGATAGCCTCCGCCGTACACATTAGCTGAAACGCCGACGACGGTTCCTGTATTCCACATTGTATTGATGCCGCATTTGCTGTGATCGCCCATCACAAGTCCGCAAAATTGCTCGCCCGTTTTAGCGAAGCGTCCGTCGGCATAATTCCATAGGCGAACTTCAGCGTAATTATTTTTTAAATTGCTTGTATTCGTATCTGCTCCGAGATTACACCATTCGCCGAGGAGCGAATTGCCCATGTAGCCGTCGTGGCCTTTATTGCTGTATCCAATGATGACAGAATTACCGACTTCGCCACCGACTTTAGAATGCGGGCCAATCGTCGTTGCGCCATAAATTTTTGCACCGAGCTTCAAAGTCGAATGATCGCATAATGCCAAGCCGCCGCGCACATGACTGCCTTCCATAACGAGACTATTTTTGCCGAGATAAATCGGACTACTTGTACAATTAAATGTCGATGCCAATGCTTCAGCGCCTTCTTCGACAAAGATTTGATCGCCAAAGACATGATTGGAGTCATGCAGCTTTTGAGACTTCCGGCTTTTGGTCAAAAGCTCAAAGTCAGCTTTCAACTCTCGATCATTTTGAGTGAAGAGCTCCCAAATATGATTCAGGCGATTGGCTTCGCCAGAGTAGTTTATCATTTCGCAGCCATCAGGCAAACCAGATTCTTTCATGCCAAGCACAACATCGCCTGGCAGACAAGCTGCTATCAATCCATCAGCATTATGCAAAACTTGCATTTGCTTAAGCGCTTGCGCGGCGTTGACAAGATCATCATTAGCAAAGACACGACTATTGATGACCAGCACATCGCCACTTGGTAAATCACAAGTATATTTTGGACTGAGATATTCTTGATCGCAAATGTGAAACGAAGCAGCTTCTTCAAAACGCTTCATCCATTTTTCCAGTAAGGTCAAAATTCCGCAGCGCAAATCTGTAATCGATCGCGTCAAAGTCAAGGGATAAAACTGAATTGCCCCCGAATCAAAAAAGACAAGTGGTGTCATGCTGCTAAGGTCTTTGATTTTGACCAAATGAAAAGCCGATTAGGAATCCTAATCGGCTTTTCATTTGGTTGTGTTGAAAGCGGCTTCGCCTAGCCTTCTTGCTTGACTTGGTATTTGTCAAACTTCGCAAATTTCTTGTTGAATTTGTCTACACGTCCTGCTGTATCGACAAATGTCATCTTACCAGTATAGAATGGGTGCGAGTGGCTGCTGATTTCCAACTTTACAAGTGGATATTCTTTGCCATCTTCCCATGTGATTGTGTCTTTTGTATCGACACAACTGCGCGTTTTAAATGCGTAATCACAAGTCATATCTTTGAAAATGACTTCGCGGTAGCTACTTGGGTGTGTATCCTTTTTCATGATCTTTTCGATTTCAAAGCGCAAAGATACAACTCTTTCACTAAACTGCAACTATCGCTCTAATATGTGGATGCGGATCATAATCGAGCAATTTGAAGTCCTCAAACTGAAATTGATCGATCTCTTTGACATCTGGATTAATCTCCATGCGAGGCAATTCTCGCGGCTCACGACTTAGCTGTAAAAGCGCCTGCTCCATGTGATTGCTATAAAGATGCACATCGCCAAATGTATGCACAAAATCACCTGCCTCCAATCCACAAACCTGAGCCATCATCATCGTCAGCAGAGCATAACTCGCGATATTAAACGGTACACCAAGGAATACATCAGCCGAGCGCTGATACAACTGGCAGCTCAACTTCCCATCTGCGACATAAAATTGAAATAAACAATGACACGGACTCAATGCCATATCAGGTAAATCCCCGACATTCCAAGCGTTGACAATGATGCGGCGCGAGTCAGGGTTATGTTTAATTAAATTGATTGCATCAGCGATCTGATCAAATGACTTTCCATCAGCGCCTTCCCACGAGCGCCATTGCTTACCATAGACAGGGCCGAGATCGCCATCTTCCCTCGCCCACTCGTTCCAGATGCGCACGCCATTGTCTTGCAGATACTTGACATTGGTATCGCCATTCAAAAACCACAGCAGCTCATAGATGATACTTTTCAGATGCAGCTTCTTGGTCGTTACCATCGGAAAACCCTTCTGCAAATCAAATCGCATCTGGTAGCCAAACACACTACGAGTGCCTGTACCTGTCCGATCGCTCCGATCATTTCCGTGGTCGATGATGTGCTGGACTAAATCAAGATATTCTCGCATACCCAAAAGTAACCGAACTCTACGAGGCGCTCTACACAAGTTCTATACATAGAGATCAGCAAAATATGTATGATGGGCCATCCCCGCGGCTGCGCCGCGAGGTCGCTACCCCGACTACTCAGGGTTGTGCTACGTGGCTCGCTGTTCGCTCGGCTGCTTCGCTTCGCTCGCATCTGGCTATGCCACCACTCCGCAGCGCTTGTCCGAGAGTAATGGCTTTCTTTGCCAAAAGAAAATACCTATATTTACATTTCTCTAAACTTAATCAAGTAATATTAATAATATGGATATTGATTATAAAATTATAGCAGTGTTTAGTGGGTTGGCTGGTTCCTTGATTACTGTATTCATAACGAAAATCATCGAGTTAATCCAAAAAAATAAAGAATACAAATTTTTATTTAGAAAAACATATTTTGATAAAAAATTAGCCTCTGCTGAAAAAGCAATTGCACTTTGGTATTCGGCTTCAATCAATTTAGGAAACATGGCCATGATCTATGATAGAATTTCTACCAATCAAAATGAGAGAGAAGCTGAGTGGGTAAAAGAACTAAATGAAATATATAGTATAAAATTTACAGAATTAGACAAAATATCGAATCAGATTCAAAATTCTGTATATTTATATTTCGACTTAGATTCTAGTGGTAAATATAATTACGATCCGCTAAAAGAGCTGTATGATAGAGCTTCTAGAATTAACAGACTAAACATAAGCATAAGTTTATCGGAAGCTAAATTCATTAAATCCAAAGGCACAGAGTATGAATACTTAACTAGGAAAGAATTAGAGACCAACTATCAAGAACTCAGACTCTGCTTCAAAGACTTGTCTACAATAATGAAAGATGCCCAAAGCGAATTAAATGATTTTATAAAACAAGTAAGAAAAGAAATGAAAACATACGATATGTAATTAATACAAGATTTTTTAAACAAATATTTCCGCTGTTTGAAGCCTTCAGCATCTATTGAGTAATTCACTAAAAATTATTTAAATATTCACCCGAAGCTACAAGCTTCGAATAGCGGCTACTTTTTTGTCATTGCGGAAAATGCAGCGCATTTATCCGCAATCCCACACACTCTGTGTTTAATTTGATAAAATAGTAGTGTGTGGGATCGCGCATCAAGTGCGCGATGACAAAAAATTATAAAAATGGCTGAGGGATAGGAGCAGCGCGAGCTTGCGAGCGGATTTTTTTGCTTGTTGGTTTACTTGCTTTTGTCATGCCACACTCCGTTGCGGCATCTCTTATCTATATTTTGCAAAGAGACTCCGCAACGGAGTGCGGAGTGACAAATATTAAACAAGCAAAAAAAGCTAGGCTACCGTACTGCGTATAGCCCGACCTGAACGAATGAAATGAGTGAAGGGCAGCCCAAAATTATTATTGTAATTATACGGTGACGCGCTTCCAGTAGCCGCTGCGGAGGTACAAAGACAAAAGAATTAATGTCAAGGAGGCGTAGACAATCTCAGCAGTCCAGACGAGATAAAAATCGTAGGTCGAGAAATACACGGCGAGAATATAGCCGACGTAGACAGTGCAGCAAATTATCGAAAGAATTAAACTGGCTTTAATATCGCCGATCCCGACAAGTCCATTAAAAAATACGGTGTAAATAGCTGTAAACATCAAGACGCCAAAAATCATGTAGATGATATTAACATTGGCAGCGACAAATGCTGGATCGAGTACATCGCCTGATGGATCAGACAAAGCGACAAGATTTACACACCACTCTGGCGCAATGAGTAAAAGTCCTGCAAATGGAATTGTCAATGCAACAGAAATAATGGCTATTTTATTCATTGTAGAAAGCACTTCTCGAACTTTCCGCTTGCCGATCAGCTCTGACACAATGCTACTTGTAGCGGATCCAATGCCCCAAATCGGAACACCAAAAAACAAAAACAACACTCGAAGGACGCTCGAAAATGCCATTTCTTCTTTTCCGATTTTTTCAATAACAGAAAAGAAAATTAACCAAGCAGTCAGCCCGACGATGCTCTGCAGAACAATCGGCAATGACAAATTAATTTGCTTCTTAATCTGAGTAAGATTAGGCTTATGAAATTTGAATAATTCGTAGAGTCGAGTATTCTTTTTGTCTATTGTCAAAGCATACAAAACAAATACTACAAGTCCGACGACCTCACTAATTGCACTTGCTAGTCCAGCGCCGCCGATTCCCATTTTTGGGAAGCCAAATCGGCCGAGTACAAGGACATAATCAAGACCGATATTGGTAATTGCAAGCGCCAGCGTACTAAAAATAATAGCAGTGGTACGCGACACGCCTGTGTACATCGCAATAGCCGAAACGCCGACATAACCAAAAACAATTCCGTACAATCGCCATTGTAAATAATCATTGGCTGCCGATAGAATTTCTGGATCTTGGATCATCCAGGATAAAATGGGTTCTCCGAGTGGTTTCAGAATCAGAAAAAAGAGCGTTGATAAAACAATTCCGAAGTAGACATTATTTTGAAAAATAGCGCCGACTTCATTGAGCTTTCCCTCGCCTACTCGCCGAGCAATAATGATCTGCGCACCGCGACTCAACGCCATGCTTATCATGGTCAACAATAAATAAAAAGGCGCCATCAACCCGATAGCTGCCAATTCTGTTTTGCCTGCTGCTCCAATAAAAAACGTATCGGTTGCTCCAATGATATTATGCCCGAGCGAGCCTAAAATCAAGGGACCAGAAACACCAAGAATTTGGCTACTGCGTGTACTGACGGCAGGCCAAAAACTCATCCTTTAAAATTCGTTTGAAATGTCAATCCAAGCGACTCGCCTTTTTCGCGCATGAGCTGGAGCGCCGCCATACGATCATTCGGAATATCGCCATCCAAAATTGCTTCGCGAATTGCATCTTTTATAATTCCAATTTCGCGAGAAGGCTTGATATCAAACGCTGTCATAATATCATCGCCAGAAACTGGTGGCTGCCAATTGCGGATTTCATCCTCTTCTTCGACTGTTTTGAGTCTCTCTCTGACAATTTCGTAATTCGATAAAAATCGACGTTTCCGTTTTGGATTTTTAGTCGTGATATCGGCTTCGCAAAGCGTCATCAAATCTTCGAGATCATCGCCTGCATCAAACAGTAAGCGACGGATAGCACTATCTGTGATGCTATCCTTTGTCAAAGAAATCGGACGTAAATGAAGTCGCACAAGTTTCTGCACGAATTTCATCCGATCATTCATCGGCAATTTCAAACGACGAAAAATACGGGGAACCATCGCTGCTCCGACAACTTCATGTCCATGAAAAGTCCAACCAGCTTTTTTGTCAAACCGCTTAGTCGGTGGTTTACCAATGTCATGGAGCAAAGCTGCCCAGCGCAAATACAAGTCATCAGAATTTCGGCAAACACCTTCAAGTACTTCGAGCGTATGCGAGAAATTATCTTTGTGCCCGATTCCATCTTGGTATTCTGCTCCACGCAGCTTGACAAACTCTGGGAAGATCAATTCAAGCAACCCGCATTGTTCGAGCAGCTCAAATCCTTTTGTTGGAAAAGGCGACATGATGATCTTATTCAACTCAGTCGTGATGCGCTCCATGCTCACGATGCGAATTCGGTCTTTGTATGCACGAATCGACTCAAAAGTTGAAGCTTCAATCTCAAAACCGAGTTGTGAGGCAAATCGAATCGCTCGAATCATCCGAAGTGGATCGTCGGAGAATGTCTTTCCTGGTTCGAGCGGCGTTTGGATGCGCTTTTCTTCGAGATGCGACAATCCATTGAATGGATCTACGACTGTTCCGTAGTCATGTTCTTGTAAGCTTACAGCCAGAGCATTGATCGTAAAATCACGCCGCAGCTGATCATCTTCGAGTGATCCGGGCTCAACATTCGGTTTGCGTGAATCGCTGCGATAACTTTCTTTTCTTGCACCTACAAACTCAAGATCACGCTCTCCTACTCGAAACATTGCTGTACCAAAGCGTCCGTAAACCGTAACACGCGGTTTGTGATCAAACTTGAGTGCAGCTGCTTTGGCGAGTTTGATTCCATCTCCTACGCATACGATGTCTATATCCTTGCTTTTGCGCCCAAGGAATCGATCACGCACATAGCCGCCCACGACATAAGACTCAAGTCCTAATTCGTTGGCAGCATTACTGATACGAAGCAAAACATCACGATCTTCTTGGGGTAAAGACATTAACATAATCGTCTATCTTGTCGATTGTTGCAAAGATGGGCGCAAAATTACACGCTATATTGACTCATTCTGTTAGATCATGAAGATTTGCGCTTGTATTTGGTTATTTTTGGGACTATCATTTTAGCATAACAGCAATCTTAAGCTATGGCTCTACGCTACTTCCTTGCTCTTTGCGTGTTTACCTGCGCGCTTTTTTCACTTTCAGCTCAATCTGAAGTGGATGACTTTTTCAAGAAAGATCAAATCCACAATATCAGAATCCAAATCGATGCTCACGATTGGAATGATGCTCTTGATTCGCTCAAATTTTATGGCGATGAATATACTCGGGCATCTGTCTCAATCAATGGTAAAACAATTGATGGTGCAGGTGTACGTTTTAGGGGAAATAGCAGCTATCAATCAATGGGCAAGAAAAACTCATTGAATATCAAGCTCAATTTTTCTGATAAAGAATCCAACTACAACGGACTTAAGAAAATTAAGCTCTCGAATATCTTCAATGATCCGAGTTTTGTTCGTGAGACGTTTGGATATAATCTGGCAGCGAAATATATGATTGCCCCTCGAGCCAACTATGCGAGAGTCTATGTCAATGGTCAATTCTATGGTCTGTTTGCAAATCTCGAATCAGTAGACAAAGACTTTTTGAAACGTCATTTTGGCGAATCAAAAGGTGCATTTATTAAAGCGAGTCCAGATTTAGAAGCTCATCGCCCTGCAAATTGTCTCAAAGACATTTTTTCAAATCTAGAATATGAGGAAAAAGGAGATCGTTGTTACGAATTAAATTATGAATTTAAATCTGACAGCGCTCTTGCACCACTCATGGAATTGACGCGAGTATTAAAAACTGCTACAACTCCAGAAGAAATTGAAGCTGTACTAGATGTCGATCAGACACTTTGGATGCACGCTTACAATAATGTCCTCGTCAATCTGAGTAGCTACAGCGGCCGCTATGCTCATAATTACTATTTATATCAAAAGAAGAATGGACAATTCGTCCCGATCATTTGGGATTTGAATATGCTGTTTGGATCATTTAAAGCTGTAGATGGTGGTCCATCATTGCATAAGCCTCAACTCCAACGCATTGATCCGTTTTTACATTCAAACAATTCAGAGCGGCCGCTTATCAAAGCCCTGATGAAGCATAAAGAATTTAGACAGCGGTATATTCATTACGTGCGCACGTTTTTATATGATGAATTTAAAAGCGGCAATTATCTAAGTGAAATAAAAGAAACGCAACGTAAAATTTCGAACGATGTAATGCGTGACAAAAATGCGTTTTACAACTATTCAAAATTTAAGCAAAGTCTACAAACCAAATACAAAGATGCTGAAGACATTAATAGTATTTATGGGATAGAAGATTTTATGGAAGGACGTGTAGAGTTTTTGAAAAAAGAACGAGGTATTCTAAAACTAGCTCCTGAAATCGAAAATCTAACAACTATACCAGAAGAGCGATTTAGTAAAATGTTTTTAGTCAAAGTAAAGGCAAGTAGAAAAGCTCGTAAAGTCTCACTTGCATACAGATTTGATGATAGTGAGCCATACAAAATAGCTACACTGTATGATAATGGTCGCCATGATGATGGCGGCAAAAAAGATGGCATCTTTGCTGCTAAAATCAAACAAGAAGGTTTGACAATGCAATATTACTTTATTGCCGAAAACGATGGTGCGACAAGTGTCATCCCTTCAGCTTATCATAGTGATCCACTCACTATTGAATTTGATAATGAATAATTTAATTGCAATGTGGGGCTGCCCCGCAATAAAAAAGCTCCTTGTATTTTACAAGGAGCTTTTTTATTGCGCGTCGGGCTATCCGGCAGCTCGCTGTGCGCTCGGCTGCTGCGGCTACGCCTTGCATCTCCCGAAAGATCGGGACTGCCTACTATCCTTCAGCCAAGAAATCAAACAGAAATTATAAAAACTCATCATCAAGAATACTCTCATCACTCACTTTGAAGTCGCCTCCGTATTTAGGGCTTATACCCCATTTATTTTCAGCTGTACTGTCGGTACAATAAATCACAAGAGCTGCAATACCAATCAATCCGATAATCAAACTGCCTATCGTGATACCAAATAAAAGCCAACCACTATTTCCAGCATCATGAAATCGGCGCACTGCAACAGAATACGATGGAATAAATGAAGCGATATAATACAACAAGGCGGGTGACAAACAAATGAGCATTCTTAAATCTTCTTCGCTGGTTGTCAAGTTTCCTTCAGAAATCAGCATTCCACCTATCATTAAGCCGCCAATTACAAGGACAAATAATATCGCATAATGTATTAAAGTAAACCACCAAAATTCTGCTCGCCTTGAGCGTCCTGAAAAATTAAAATAGTCACGATATACTTTAAAATAATATTGTAAAGGATTCATAAGCATCAATTTCAGCTACGAAGATAATCGAAATACAAAACTGCTGACAAGCGCTGCGAAGTGGTGGCGCTGCCAGATGCGAGTAAAACGAGCAGCCGAGCGAACAGCGAGCCACGAAGCATAGCGACCGCGCCGAAGGTGCGGATGGCCCATAATTAATCGTATTAACTTAATGCATTCGATCGCCTCGTGGCGTCAATGTCTGAATTAACTCTGCTTCAAACTCTAGATATTCTTGCCAGCGTTTTTGGACAGCTTTTTTCTCTCCATACAATTCTGCTAGCTCTAGGAACAAACGGTAATGTCCTGCTTCTGAAACCATAAAATGGTAATAGAATTTTTTGAAGTAATCATCTTGGAGTCCATCCGATAATCGACGGAAGCGTTCGCAACTTCTAGCTTCTATTAATGCACAGATTAATAGGCGTTCTATTAAATTTTCTTCGCGTGTGACGCCAGTTTTTTTAAATTGTAAAAGTGCATTTACGTATTCGTCTTTCCGTTGTCGTTTGAGTTTGAGACCTCGCTTATCAATTTCAGCAAGTACTTGACGAAAATGTCCCCACTCTTCTGTAACAATCGGCGATAATTCTCGAACTAATTTTTCTTTGTCAGGAAAACTTTGAATTAATGAAATGCACGCTGTTGCAGCTTTTTGTTCGCAAAATGCGTGATCGGACAAAATATCTTCGAGGCTCATTGACGCTAAATCTACCCAACGCGGATCAGTAGGCAAATGAAGGCCTAGTATGGTTTTGGAGTCGATCGATGTTTTCATTATTGCGTTTCGTCTAAACAATCAAACATATCTATGAGAAAATCTAACTCATACACTTCATAGTCTTCATAGCCATTGCTCCAAACCATTCGGACGAAACTGACTTCATATTTACGCAGCTCTTTCTCATCTTTAGCTGAAATTAAATATGAATTTTTGAAGGTTGTTTTATTATTAATTGCGTCTACTAAGCCTTCATCTTGTTTTTTGGCTTTCAGTGTGATCATCGAACCATCAATCAATCGAATGATGAGCGAAGATTCGTCTTCGATGTATCCATAATCTTTTTGTCCAAGCTTACTATTGATCTGGTATGTGATATTGAGCAGTTTTGTATTTCCTACACGTGTCAAGCCAGCATAACAATTGAGATAGTCAGAACCTTTCATGTATTTACGCATTTCGGGCGCTGTGTATGAAAAAAACGGCTGCTCTTGTAAATTAATCTGAGTCTGACCTGAAATTGGATCAACTTGACGCATGGCTATTGAGCATGGAGTGTAGCGAATCTTGCTAATTAATCGAGCTCCAGTTGAAGCTGTATTTTGAACTGGTGAACTCGCTTGAATAGTTTGAGTTTCGCGACTTTTTTTGGAGGACTTCGATTTATTAGAACGAACAGATTGACTTTCTGCTATCTCACTTTTAGCTGCTTTTTCTTGTTTACTGATTGATGATTTTATAGTTGAATAGCTTTTTTTAGCAAGCTTAACATTGGCTTTAGCGAGCTTCTTTCTTTGATTAAGTACGCTTAATTCTTGTTGAAGTCTGAGTTTTTGGGGTTCAGATTTTGCTTTGGCTATTTCTTTCTTTTTCGCAGAAACATCACGCTTGATAATTTTATAGTCGGCTTCTGCTTTTTCGAGCTGTAATTCAGAAGCAGCCAATTGAGATCGATCAATAGCGGGGTTTGAAGATTCCTTGCGGATTTTAGGAGTTTTACTCTTTTTTGGCTTTTTGGCTTTTGACTTCTTTGCTTTAGGTTTCTGAGTCTTGGGTGTTTTCGACTTCTTTGTTTTAGGCTTCTTTGCTTTACTTTTTTTCTTTTTTGTTGCTTTTGCAGGTTTTTCGACAGCATTATCATCATATTGCCAAGTACCATCAGGCATTATGATAATCCAATCTCCATCTGCATTTTGAACTCTAGTTTGACTATAGAGGGGCGAAATTGAGCAAAAAAGCAAAAAAACAGCTGCGAAAGCTGCTATAAGGGTACGAAACGACATTTCAAAGTGAGTTTCTGAATAGATTTGCAAATGTATGAAGACATAACATACTCGATGATGTCTCTTCATTCTTTAACTGTTCAAATATCTCTCCACTCCATGCGATACATTCATAGCTTAACGCTTCCCTTTTTGATTTTACTCATGGCTTCAAGCTGCAGCAAGACTACTCAAACAGATCATTCTAGTACAAGTGATACGCTCTCGTTTGGTGTACCAGAAACGTATATGGATCATTCCGTCGTTGATACTTTCTTTGGAAAAACAGTAGCAGATCCTTATCGTTGGCTAGAAGATGAGAATAGTGCTGAAACTAAAGCTTGGGTTAAAGAGCAAAACAAAGCAACATTTGCTCATTTAGAGGAAATTCCATTCCGCAATCAGATCAAAGAGCGTGTAGGTGAGCTTTGGAATTTTGAACGATATAGCAGCCCTTTTAAAGAAGCTGGAGTCTATTATTTTTTTAAGAATGACGGCGTCCAAAATCAATCTGTTTTGTTCAAGCAAACAACTCTTGACTCAACATCTAGTCCTGAGCTTGTACTAGATCCTAACAAGTGGAGCGAAAAAGGCACAACTTCGTTACGAGGGTTTGCTGTCAATAAAGATGGTACTTATGCAGCTTACGGAAAAGCTGAAGGAGGCTCTGACTGGTTTAGTATTTATGTAAAAGATCTGAAAACTGGAAAAGACTTAAAAGATGAGATTAAGTGGGCAAAGTTTACTGGAATCAACTGGTACAAAGATGGATTTTTCTACAGCCGATATCCGGAGCCAACTGATGATGAAAAATTGTCGCAGCTTAATGAATTTCATCAACTGTATTATCATAAAATCGGAACATCTCAAAATGATGATATTTTAATAATGAATGATCGTGCTAATCCGAATCGTAACTTTTATGGCTCGACTACTGATGATGAGGATTATCTTTTTGTCTATATCTCTGAAAGCACAAGTGGGAATTCATTGTTGATGAAGAAGCTTGATGACAACTTTGCGACATCTCCATTTGTAACAATAGCTGAAGGGTTTGAAAAAGATCATTCTGTCATTGGAGTCGTAAATGATAAAGTTTTTATTCGCACGAATGATGATGCTTCAAATGAAAAAATAGTCGTAGCCTCTACAAAAACACCAGCACAGACAAATTGGAAAACGATTATTCCTGAAGACAGTGATAATGTCATTCGCTTTTCGCAAATTGTCGGCGGAAAATTATTTGTTGGGTATTTGAAAGATGTCAGCACGCAAGTCAAAGTTTTTGATTTAGCTGGTAAATACTTGTACGATCTTGATCTTCCTGGAATTGGAAGTGTAGGCGGGCTTTCTGGAGACAAAAAAGATAATGAAGCTTTTTTCACATTTACGAGCTATACATACCCATCAACGATTTTTAGCTATGATGTCGATAAAAATGAATCATCTGTTTTCAAAACATCAGGAGTTGATTTTGATCCAACGAAGTATGAAACAAAACAGGTATTTTATACAAGCTATGATGGCACTAAAATTCCGATGTTTATCACACATAAAAAAGGAATAAAACTAGACGGCTCCAATCCTACTCTACTTTATGGCTATGGTGGTTTTAATATTAGTTTGACTCCTGGGTTTGCAACATCGCGAGGTGCACTTCTTGAGACCGGTGCGGTTTACGCTGTAGCCAATTTAAGAGGTGGCGGAGAGTATGGGAAAAAATGGCATAAAGCAGGTACTAAACTTGATAAGCAAAATGTCTTTAATGATTTTCAAGCAGCTGCCGAATATCTAATTCAAGAAAAGTATACGTCATCAGAAAAGCTTGCAATTGAGGGACGAAGCAATGGCGGATTATTAGTTGGAGCTTGTGTTACCCAGCGTCCAGATTTATATGCTGTTACTTTTCCAATTGTTGGAGTGATGGATATGCTGAGATATCACACATTTACGATTGGGCGTGCTTGGGCTACTGATTACGGAACAGTCAATGACAGTCCAGAAATGTTTGCTGCACTTCGAGCATATTCTCCAGTTCATAATGCAAAAGAAGGAACAAATTATCCAGCTACGATGGTCATGACTGCAGATCATGATGATCGAGTAGTCCCTGCTCATTCATATAAATTTGCTTCAGCTATGCAAAAAGCAAATAGTGGTGAAAACCCAATGCTTATTCGTATTGATGTCGATGCTGGGCATGGTGCTGGAAAAAGTACAGAACAACGTATTCAAGAAGTCGCAGATATGATTGCATTTATGCTATATCATACAGACTCTCAATACAAGCTCGACTGATCTGAATGATATACTTGATACGCATTGGCTTTCTTGATATTGGCATCTGGGATATCCTGGATATTGCTATCGTGGCTGTCTTGATGTATCAAGCCTACAAGCTTTTAAGAGGCAGCCTAGCTTTTAATATTTTGCTTGGTGTTGCCTTGCTTTTCATTGTTGTCCAATTAACGAATGTACTTGAGATGAATCTCTTGAGTACAATCATTGGACAATTTATGAGTGTCGGTGTTCTTGCTCTACTTATTGTTTTTCAACCTGAAATACGCCGCTTTTTGTTGATGCTTGGCAAAGGTGTTTTTAAGAGGAGGTCTGATTTCTTATCGAAGTTTCTTAGATTAAATGAAACTGACGAACAAGAAGCAGAACACAACAAACTTGCCTTTGAAGTGCGTCGAGCAGTAGATAAGCTGCGCAAATCAGAAACTGGCGCTTTGATATTGCTTGGAGATCAAGTACAAGTCGATTCAATATCTTCAGTCGGCACACAAGTTGATGCGCTAGCGACTTCATTATTAATAGAGAGTATCTTTAAAAAAGATAGTCCGCTGCATGATGGAGCACTGCTCATTACTGGTAATCGGATACATTCTGCTGGCTTAGTCTTACCAGTTTCTGAAAATCAAAATCTGCCTAAAAAAGCAGGCTTACGACATCGAGCAGCTCTAGGGATTACAGAGTCAAGTAATGTCCTTTCAATTATTGTAAGTGAAGAGACAGGAAATGTTTCGTATGCGCATGACGGGATTATTCACTTTAATATCGACACTGACAAATTACAAAATGTCATGTTGAATTACTTGACCAAAAAGCAAGAACTCGAAACACCTAAGAAAAAAGAAAAAGCCGCTACAATCATTCAGCCTGACGATTGAGCTTCAAGAATTTTCCTGTACAGCCACTTTCAGCCCAAATTGTACAAGATTTGAATTGATCTGATGCATGGAATATCTTTCCATAAACGCCATCTCCAGGAGCTCCATCATTATTTTTCCCGTCATCGAGCATTTCGATCGTTCGCATGTATGAACCAGTGATTGGATAAATCAAAACAAATGCTTTGTCTGCATTTTCAATAGTTGCAGTTACATACGTTTTACCATCCTTGCCGATCATTTTTGCATTAAGTACACTTGGCTTTGACGCTCCAATACATTCATCTTCAAGTAAATACTCAGTTCGAGGTTTCATTAATTCTTCTAGGCCGATAATCGTAGATTTACCAATAGTAGAAGATGAATTTAAATTTTCTTTGAATGTAGAATACTCATAAAATTTTTCCTTATCAGCTTGTACATCACGCTCGATCAGTTTTTGATATTTTTTTGCTTCTTCGAGATATCGACCATTGACAAACCAATCGTCTAAAATCTCACGAACTGCTGCCGCATACATCGCCTTGTAGCGCGGCACTTCCAATAATTTAGAAATTAACGGAAATCGTTCACTTTTTGAATGTGTCCAAGGAGATAATTGCTGCAATTGTGCTTCAGTAAGCGGTGCAGATTTATCGACGAATTTAAATCCACCAAAAGACATATTTAAATCCCAAATGACTGCCTGCCAAGTATCACTAAATTCATCGCGATACATATAATAATTATGGCAAAGTCTGCCAGAATAACTATCTAAATTGACAAGTACAGTATTAAATGCAAGCATCCGTATACTTCGCTCAATGTTGAGTTGTTGCTCTAATTGTGCTTGCTCATATTCAAGTACTTTCATCATTTTTAAAAATGATGTCCAGCCATAATCAGATTTTAATTCATAGGCAGCCATATAGCAAGTGCTATCCTTGCTTATATAATCAAGATTTGATTTTTCGGATTCAGGGCAATTTTGTGCTTGGCTAGCCTCCCAATTTGGGTCGCATTTAAATAATAAGCCATCACCATTGTCATTAAAATGTCGTTCAAAAAAATAATCTTCACTGACACTTTCTACATTGGTATAAACGCCTAGATATTCTCCATTTACATATAGCTTAGCAAAATTGCAGCGCGAGGCTGGCATATAATCACGCGCTATACGATACGATAATATTTCTCTTACAAAACTCGGATCACGAAAGACATTACTCAATTTAAGTGTTTCGTAGCCTTGATGTTTTTGTTTCTTTTTTTTCCAGTCGAGTTTAATATTAAACGGCAGCTTTTTAAATTTCATTTTGCGCGTATAATTGTAGGAGCTGTTTCCTTTATATCGTACGCCGACGCTATCATATTTGACGCCATCAATTTCAATAGAAGCAAGTAGCCGTTTTTTGCGTTTCTTTTTTTTGTGTAATTCTTCTTCCCAATTTGGCTGCTCAAATGTCACTTTAATCTCTGCTACGCGAGTAGTCGAATAAAAGTCATCAACTGGCGGCTCTTGAGCTGAAAGTAAACCGACAATAAAACAAGAGAACAGAGTAATTACAAATCGAGCCTTCATGAGTACGTTGCTAAAGTCTAGACACAAAGTACGACGCCAAGAAGGATTATTAAATCATGGATTGATTGGGGCTGTCCCTTCGCTCCGCTCAGGGTCGGGCTATTCGGCACTCTCTCCGCGCTCCTAGGGTCGCGCTACGTTCAGACAACACCTACTATCCCTCAGCCAGCTGCTGTCACACACTGAGGTGGACAAGCGCTGCGAAGTGGTGGCTTTGCCAGACGCGAGTATCACGAGCGGCCGAGCGAACAGCGAGCCACGGAGCATAGCGACAGCAGCCTCGATTCTATCAGTAGAATCGAGGCTGCTGATGGCCCATAAAAAAAATGAACCTTAGAAATCAGGACGGCTTGGTACATTATCCAAGATCCCATCTATTTGTTCTTTAACCTCTGGAGTGATCTTCGCAACATCATCAAGCGCTTTGAGATTTTCTTCGAGATGATGCAGCTTGCTCGCACCGAGTATGACGGTGCTGACATCTTGATTGCTCAAGCACCAAGCGAGTGCAAGTCGCGGCAATGTCGTGTCGAGTTCTTTGGCGAGATCATTCAGCTTGGCTGCTTTGACAAGTCGATCGTCAGAAAGTGAGCGCTCACGGAGCCATTCGAGGCCTTCCATATTGAGGCGCGTGCCTTCTGGATTGTTGCCATCAAGGTATTTGTCTGTCAAAACGCCGCTGGCAAGAGGCGACCAGATCGTCGTACCAAGTCCTACAGTTTTGAAGATTTGGCTGAATTCTACTTCCATCTTTTCGCGATGGAACATATTGTATTGCGGTTGCTCCATCGTCGGACCGATCAAGCCAAGTCGCTCGGCGACCATGTGCGCTTCCATAATTTCTTGTGCGCTCCACTCACTCGTTCCCCAATACAAGACGAGTCCGTTGTCGATGAGCGTATTCATAGCGCGGACTGTTTCTTCGATTGGCGTGTTTTTATCAGGTCTGTGGCAGAAATACAGATCGAGGTAATCGAGTTGGAGGCGTTCGAGCGCTGCGTAGCAGCCTTCCATGACGTGCTTGCGGCTGAGGCCGCGTTGATTCGGCTTTTGGCCGCCATCTCCAAAGAATACTTTGCTGCTAATGACGTAACTGCTGCGCTCCCAATCTTTAGTTTGTAGAATGCGCCCCATGACGCGCTCGCTCTCTCCTCGCGAGTAGATTTCTGCATTATCAAAGAAGTTAATGCCGTTATCATATGCATACGTCATGAGCTCATCAGCAGTTTCATCGCTGATTTGCTTGCCAAATGTGAGCCATGAGCCAAATGAAAGTGCGCTGACTTGTAAGCCGCTTTTGCCGAGTCTTCTGTATTCCATAGTTCTTTTTTTATAGTGATTTAACTCACGAACTTGATAAAGGTTTAACCTACTGGGGGCGCTAAATATGTAAAGGGCTCCCAGGGTAAATTGCGCAAGACAAAATAAATTGAAACCAATACCAGTGAAAACCAACCATAAAACGCTGTGTACACGATGTTGGTGATTTTGCTGTCGGGATTTATTCGTTTGTATGCTTTTATACCGTAAGCGTAAATCAACGAAACCAATCCATAAAGTAGCAATGGATTGTACCGCATTGCCATACCAAAATCACCATTGAGTGTATGATGAATCGCTCGCTGCGTACCACAGCCTGGACAATGCAAACCTGTGTATTTGTGCAAAGGACATGAAGGAAACCATGAATTGCCTTGCGGATTGACTTGCGAATACACGCCTAATAAGACCACAAGAAGCAGCGCTGCTGCGACAATCAAAGAATATTTAGCTGGTTTGGATAGCTTCATTCTTGATTAGCCCATTTCGCCAGCAACTACAGCCAACATAATGAACAAGAAATACAAAACGATGAAAGTCAAACCAAGACCAAAGCCCCACTTGACCCATTTACCTGCGTCATCAGATTTGCGTTGTGCTTCTTCGATTTTTCCCTCAGCGACGAGACTATTCACTTGAGCTGCAAAAATGATCCCGACGATACCGAGTGGCTGGCAGCAAAAAAGTGTAACAAGAATGGCTTCAACGAGCCAATTTTTAGGAGTTTCCATAGGTAGGGTTTGTTTGCTCAAAAGTATGAATCAAAGCTGATTTAAGACTTCTAAAATATTTGGAAACGTTTCATCTGGTTGAGTCAGAATAGTTTTGGCTCTGAGCCATTCGCATTTCAAAATATCTTCTTCGATTTGGGGGGCAGTTTTTTGCCAGGGTGCATTCATTCTGTACCAATGCGATGGCTTTAGGATTAAATGTTTTTTAGTGCGATACACATGTCGTGTCGTTAGTAGCTTTTCTCCCAACTTGACTTTTTTAATTCCTGTTTCTTCTATGACTTCGCGTATTGCGGCGTCTTTTTCATTCTCTCCTTGATCGATCTTTCCTTTAGGCAAATCCCAATAGCCACGACGATGGATAAACAATATCCTTCCCGACTCATCATGGACAAGTCCACCAGCAGCTTCAATGATTTTAAACTGTGATTCAAATAATTCTATCGCTTTACTGGACGACTGAGCTTTTAGAAATACAGGTACTTTAATCCGAGGTGAAGCTATGTCTTCGATGATCGTTTTTATTTGATCAGCAGAGTTATCCCATTCAAAAACAAGTCTCTTCACTTCACTTTGAGTAAAGGCAAATTCTGAATCCACAATCGACAGTGGAATACGATTGAAAAAGACTTTATACACGTACATTTGTTTTCATGGCAGAAGAAATGCTCAAGCACAAGATAGCTCAACATCTTCTTGATATTGGCGCAGTAAAGTTATCACTTGATCCACCATTTACTTGGGCTTCTGGAATCAAAAGTCCGATCTATTGTGACAATCGGAAAACCTTGTCATACCCTCATATCCGTACCCGAATACTAAATGGGTTTGTCGAAATTGCTCGGACTCTTGAAATCGATGCAATCGCAGGAGTTGCTACTGCTGGTATACCACAGGGTGCTTTACTTGCAGATCGACTTAGATTACCGTACTGCTACGTAAGGTCTAAACCAAAAGGCCATGGTATGAAAAACCTTATCGAAGGAGAGCTTAGTGCTGGAAGGAATGTTTTACTAGTCGAAGACTTAATCAGTACAGGAGGTAGTGTCATCAAAGCTACTGAGGCACTTCGTGAAGCAGGACATACTGTCGCGCATGTTTGTTCTGTATTTACCTATGGTCTTCCACTTGGAAAAGAACGATTATCTGAAGCACAGCTAACGGCTCATTGTTTAAGCGATTTTGAAGCATTATTAAAGCTAGCGCAAAGCAAAGCATTGTTCTCTGAGGATAAGATTCAGTCCATCCTTCAATGGCAGCAGAATCCTTCTGAATGGCAAGTCTAGAGTCTAGAATATTTTCAAGTTTAGAAAAACGGAAAGACTTAGGTCTCTTTCGTTCGATCTCAGATAAAAATCACTTGATTGATTTTTCAAGCAATGATTACTTAGGACTTTCTATAGACACAATTCATCAGGAAACTACAAAGCAGCTCGTAAGCAATCAACAAATGGTTGGAAGTACTGGTAGCCGCTTGCTTTCTGGAGAATCTGCATATTTATCCAAAACAGAATCTATCATTGCAAACTTTCACGATGTTGAAGCTGCGCTCTTGTTTAGTTCTGGATTCATGGCAAATATTGGACTGCTTGGCACAGTTATTCGAAGAGGAGATCTCGTATTTTATGATGAGTTATCACATTCAAGTATTCGAGTAGGCCTTCAGCTTTCAAAAGCGAATTGTACTGAGTTTCGGCACAATGATTTACAACATTTACTAGATTTATTATCTCAGTCAGATCATACAAAAGTGTGCTTTGTTGTAGTTGAATCTGTTTATTCAATGGATGGTGATGAAGCTCCACTTCTGCAGCTTGTTGAGCTCAAGCAAAACTATCCGAATCTGCATATAATTGTAGATGAAGCGCACAGTATTGGTGTTACTGGCAAGCAAGGCGAAGGGCTAGTCAAGCATTTAAAACTTGCAGAATTCATATTCGCTCAAGTCGTTACATACGGAAAAGCGATGGGTACTCATGGCGCTGCTGTACTCGGAAGTCAACAATTGAAATCATACTTACTCAATTTCGCTAAATCGCAGATCTACACGACTGCCATGAGCAATCATACTGCCGCGACAATACGTGCAGCTTATGACGCGCTTGAAAGAAGGGCTGATCTTCATTCAACCCTTCGCAAAAACAAAAAAGCATTTGAATCACTCACAGGTCTGCAATCCCCTTCTGCAATCTATTCAGTCCTTGTCCCAGGTAATAGTGAAGTGATTTCTGCTTCCTTGATTTTAGAAAAACATGGTTTTGATGTTCGCCCAATTCGATATCCGACCGTCGCACGAGGAAGCGAACGATTGCGAATCAATATTCATGCACACAATACGCATCAAGAGATCGAAAATCTAGTCAAAACGATGATCTCCAAATGTCGTATTACATTTGACATCTCATAATTACATCTCCTTATGCAGCTGATCACAAAAAAATCTGAAGAATTTCTGTTTAAATATCTCAACAACGCTTCTCCAACAGGATTCGAATATCCAGGGCAACAAATATGGTTAGACTATGTACGACCTTATGTTGATGATTATCATGTCGATAATTATGGTTCAGTCTACGGCGTCATCAATCCCGATGCGAAATACAAAGTTGTAATCGAAGCCCATGCAGATGAAATTGCATGGTTTGTCAATTACATATCAGATGATGGATTTATTCAAGTCATCAGAAATGGTGGCTCTGATCAAATCATCGCAGCAAGCAAACGTGTCAATATCCATACGAAAAAAGGCATAGTCAAAGGTGTTTTTGGGTGGCCAGCGATTCACACACGCAGAGGTGATCGAGCGAATTTGACTCCAAAAATTGACAACATCTTTATTGATGTAGGCGCAAAAAATAAAGAAGAAGTCCTTGAAATGGGCATCCATGTTGGTTGCGTCATCACTTATCCTGACGAGCTCGATATTCTAAACGATCGATATTATTACGGTCGCGCATTAGATAATCGTATGGGCGGATTTTGTATTGCTGAAGTTGCGCGTTTGCTGCACAAAAACAAGAAGAAGCTTGACTTCGGATTGTATGTTGTCAATGCGGTACAAGAAGAAGTCGGTTTGCGTGGAGCTGGTATGATCGCCAATACGATCCAACCTGATGTTGCGATCGTAACAGATGTGACACATGACACAAATACACCACTCATGGTCAAAAAGACAATGGGTGATGTCAAAGCTGGTAATGGACCTTCTCTAACGTATGGTCCTGCGGTACAGAATAATCTGCTGAATATGATTATCGATGTAGCAGAAAAAAATAATATTGATTTCCAACGCGAAGCAGCAAGCCGCTCAACAGGAACTGATACTGATGCATTTGCGTATAGCGGTAAGGGCGTTCCATCTGCATTGATTTCGCTCCCACTTCGCTACATGCACACGACGGTCGAAATGGCCGCAAAATCAGATGTCGAAAATGTCATTCGATTAATTTACGAAACAGTTCTAGAATTAAGAGATGGACAAGATTTTCGGTACATTAAATAACTAATGAAACAGTATGCGAAAATTGCTTTAGATACAATTTTATATACAAATGTATATATTGCCTTAGCAGCAGCATTTCTTACGTATTCATCATTTTATTTAGTACAAGGACAAGTCTCGTGGGCAACTACGGGACTTGTTTTTTTTGCGACATGGTTCATTTATCTCATTCATCGCATTATAGGAATAGCAAAAATTGAATCATTTGTACATACAATTCGAGTCAAAAAAATAACTACACTTCGGCAGTTGAATTATCTTTTTTCGATTGTATCAGCAATCGGTATAGGAATTTGCGCCTTTCAATTACCAACCCAAGTCTATCCAATTTTAGGAGCCTGTGCTATCACAAGCATTTTTTATGCTATTCCGATTCCGTTTTTCAAAAAGCGCCTCCGCGATATTCACTACATAAAAATAGTGCTTATTAGTATTACGTGGTCGCTTGTCACTATTGCTATTCCCTGGGTACTTAGTGGCACAGTTTCGCTACTCGCTTGTAGTTTGCTCTGCATAGAGCGAGCAGTATTCATTTTTGCTATTACACTTCCATTTGACATACGAGATCGAAAAGTAGATAAGAAGCAATCGGTCAATACCATATCAAATACACTTGGCACTCGCAATACAATTTATTTATCGTGTCTTTCATTAATGCTTGCTTCAGCTTTACTTATTTGTATCGCTCCTATTACAACAAGTGGTATTTTGATTTTGACATATTTCTTGATAGCTGCCTTTATTACGAGAACTTCAGAAAAACGATCAGATTATTTTTACACTGCAGGTTTAGATGGCAGCATTTTTCTAATCGCTATTGCAATTCTTTTAGGGAGAATTTTTTAATTATATAAATAGGGGCTCCCCTTCATTCGTTTCACTCATTTCAGGTCGGGCTATTCGGCAGTACGGTAACCTAGCTTTTTATTTCCATTTCATAGAAAATAAAAATCCACTCGCTACGCGAGTGCTGCCTACTATCCCTCAGCCAGCAGCTTTACAATCAGAGAGGACAAGCGCTGCGAAGTGGTGGCGCAGCCAGACGCGAATACAATGAGCGGCCGAGCGAACAGCGAGCCACGTAGCATAGCGACCGCATTATTTTTATAGTGATTTTACACTATTAAAATAATGCGGATGGCCCACACTCTTATTTCAATAAATGCGGGTTCTCTTTTTTAAACTTAGCAATTTTTGGCCCAATCACAATTGAGCAATATCCTTGTTGCTGATTTTGATTATAATAATTCTGATGCCCTGCTTCGGCAGAAAAATAATTCATCAAGGGTCGTAGCTCTGTAACAATTGGATTCTTCCACAGCGAGCTTTTATCAATTTCTGCTAGACTTTTTTCTGCAATTTGTTGCTGCTTATTCGAGTGAAAGAAAATCGCGCTCCGATATTGCGGCCCGACATCTGCTCCTTGCTTATCATACGTTGTCGGATCATGAATATGCCAAAAAATATTCAAAATAGATTCGTACGTAATAACTGCTGGATCAAATGTGAGTTGAACTACTTCGATGTGACCAGTCGTTTTCCCACATACTTGCTCGTAAGTCGGATCTTGGATATGACCGCCTGCATAGCCGCATTCTACTTCAGTAACACCTTTGACATCTCGATAAATTGCATCAAGGCACCAAAAGCAGCCGCCGCCTAATGTCGCATGATCTATTACTGCCATTTCGTTCATAATTATTCATTAAAAAGGATAACCAATCGCTAAATTATAAACCGTATCACTGAATTTAAGTTGATTAAATGAGGTATAATTTGCATAATTACCATCTCCGTCAGGAAACGGGTTTCGCAATTTATAGGCAAGGTCAAGGCGAATAATAAAATAACTAAAGTCTAATCGCAATCCGAAACCACTTCCTATTGCTATTTGCTTAAAAAATTGATTTGATAATTCAGCATTTGGGCGGTCGGGATCTGGTTTAAGCAACCAGATATTCCCTGCATCTACAAAAAATGCACCTTCAACCCAAGCGCCCATATTAAATCTCATTTCGGCACTTGCTTGTAATTTAAAATTGCCCGTCTGATATGGTATGCCATCGTAGCTCAGATCAACAAAACTACCAGGTCCAAGCTCACGTATCCGCCAAGCACGAATACTTGTCGCGCCTCCTACATAAAATTGTTTGACATAAGGTAGTGGTTCATTTACAGAATGTCCGTAAGAAATGCCAATACCTGAATTAATGCGAGCAGCTAGAGTAACATTACGTGAAAAAGATTTATTGTAATAGCGAAGGTCGACATCAAGTAGAGCAAATTGAGAATATTCAGTATCACTAAATAATGAAAAATCATTATTAGGATTAATCACATTGTCAGCAGCCTTCAAAAAATTTCCAGACGTAGCGACAAAGGTTTTGAAAAACATAGATTCACCTTCAAAATTCAACGTTTTATTGACTGTAAAGGAATAATCGCTACCGACAAATAATTGATTATCAAAGCTTCGACGTAAAAATTCATTATTCGCTAAAATAGAATTAAATCGAGCAAAAGTAGTAGGACGAAGATACTCGATACTGACTGGATTCCATTCATGCGTAATCGTATTATTCTTGCTGTAGATATATCCAGCTTTGAGTGTCAAAGAAGAGTAATTATAAAATTCAAAACGCCTTAAATAATTATACGTCAACGAAACAGTTGTCCGTGGCTTATTCAATCCAAATAATCGCTTATTAAATGGAAAAACAAATGACGGAAATAATAATTGAGAGGATAATTTGAGATCCAATGCACGGATAACTCTGCTTGTGTCATTTGCTCCAAAAGCTGTTTCGACTCCGCCTTCCATATTAAGACTAAAAATCTCTGCTCCATTAAAGAAGTTTCGGTTTCTGTAGCTCACTCCTACTCCAGATCCTATGGCAGCATTTGTACCAGTATTTAATTCTAGATCAACGCCTATTTCTTGTTTTTTAGCAGGACTTAAAAAAACATTTGCTGAAATCCAAGCGCCTGATTTACTGAAGTCTTTATCAAATCGTGTTTTGACAAATCGGTACATCCCCATTTTACCGAGAGCGTTGACAGTAGCACGTTCTTCTTTTAGTGAATAAAAAGCATTTGAGCGAAGAGGAATATTTTTGAGCAGAACATCTTCTCGTATTCCTATTTCTTGCCCTTGTTCGACTACAAAGGAATATCCTTCTTTACTTGATGGAATTGTATCATATACAACTGATGGATTTGGTTGTGCTGAGCCAAGCTTTGGGAAAATATATACGTGACTAATTCGATATGGAATATGTTTGCTTGTGTCTTGAGGTTGTCCAGCTTGAACAGTCACACTTGTTTTAACTCCAGTCGTATCTCCTAAGAATGTGATATAATTAGGATAGAAATAATAATAACCAAGGTTTTTAAGATGGGTAGTTATTCTGTTTTTCTCATTAGTAAAATTAACATTACTGACAGCTGCATCGCCTTTAAGCAAAGACTCTGAATCAATTGATTTTAAAATTGTTTCGATATGCTTGTCTGCACTATAATATCCAATTGAGTCAACCGTATAGAGTTGATTTGTATTGATTATGTACTCAACATTAACTCTTTTTTTCTTGCTACTTGTATCTTGTTTTGCTCTGACTTGCGCATCAAAATAGCCTTTATTCTGCAAGTAATATTGCATAGACTCTACTGTCTGCTCTACTGATTGATTCGAATAATCAGCTGGAGGTTCGCTCAATCGTTTGTTGACCCATTGCTTGAATTCAGTAGTATCGCCTTGTGATGATTGATAATAAAACCAAAGTCGACTTGGAAAAAGAAATAAGAATTTGGAATTCGGCTTTTGAGCTTGACTTTGCTCGAGACCAATACTCAAGGCAGCTCGCTCTTTACGAGATAACTCTTTTTTATTTTCAAACTTAATCTCATTGGAATTGAGCAGCAATTCGTCATCTTGAAGATGCTTGGTTATTGCACAAGATTGAAAACTTGATATTGCAATGACAAGAAGGCTACACAAGGCTATACCTTTGAGCAGCTTAGCGAAATTCTTTTCGACGCTCAAATTTGTATGTATCAACCTATCTCTCAACGACGTATTTCTTTGTTACGATCACTTCTCAAAAAAAAGAAGCGTAAAGAACTCAACAAATGTAGAGCCGAAGGCAGCAAAATTATCAAAGAATGTCTTGAACTTCCTCATTCTCCTATTCAAGAATGGTTTGCAACGGAAGAATGGCTCGCAGATAACAATGAGATTATTGAGCAAATTGACATTGTTCCATCGATCATTAGCAAAAGTCAGCACAACGAATTATCTGCATTCGCAACTCCTCAAGGTCCAATATTCATTGCGGACTTACCAGACTATTCTCCTAGTGACGATTTGCTTCGATCCGATCTCGTAATTGTACTTGACGACATCCAAGATCCTGGAAACGTCGGAACAATTATTCGAATCGCCGATTGGTTTGCTGCAGCAATCATCCTTGGTCATCATTGTGCTGACGAGTTTTCGCCCAAAGTCATTCAAAGTGCTATGGGTTCAGTGTTTCGAGTTCCTATGCAGCGAGGCATTCTTTCTGAGCTTTTACCAAAATTCACTGAGAGCCACACCTTAGTAGGTGCCACACTTGATGGGCAAGATCTTCGCACATTCAAAAAGAAAGAAAAGCATATCCTCGTAATAGGAAATGAAAGTCGTGGGATAAACCAAGCATTACTCAAGCTTCTTGACAAACAAGTTAAGATTCCTCAATTTGGAAAAGCAGAATCACTCAATGCAGCTGTAGCTGCTGGGATTTTAGCATCACACTTCAAACTCTCAGTATGAATCAATCGCTTGCCGAACGCTCGCACAAGCATATTTGGCAGCCATTTACGCAAATGGCACTTGTCGATGAGCCCATTCCGATGGTTTCGGGTAATGGCGCGACCTTGACTGACATTGATGGCAATGTATGGATTGATGGCATTTCATCATGGTGGACCTGCTCTCATGGTCATGCACATCCACACATTGCCAAGCGCGTATCTGAGCAGATACACACTCTCGAGCATGTCATTTTTGCAGGCTTCACACACAAACCAGCTATTGAGCTTGCAGAGCGTCTTCTTCCAGTACTTCCTGGCGAGATGAAACGAATGTTTTTTAGTGATAATGGCTCAACAGCTGTAGAAGTCGGAATGAAAATGTGTTTCCAGTATTGGTTTAATATCGACCAAAAGCGTACTACACTCCTAGCCTTTCACGATTCATATCACGGAGACACATTTGGAGCGATGAGTGCCGCCGATCGCTCGGCATTTTCTGAGCCGTTTCATCCGTTTTTATTTGATGTTACTTTTTTGCCATATCCAATTTGCGAGAAAACATTAAATGAGGGCTTGAAAATTATAAATGAAATAAAATCGCCGATTGCTGGAATCATCTACGAACCCCTGATACAAGGCGCTGGTGGAATGAAAATGTGTAAGCCTCAGCAGCTCGATACGATTCTTCAACACGTCAAGCAGCTTGGTGGTATATGCATAGCTGACGAAGTCATGGTCGGTTTTGGTCGTACAGAAACTCTCTTCGCATCCGACCAACTAGAGGTAAAACCTGACATAATCTGCTTAAGCAAAGGATTGACTGGCGGCACAATGGCGCTTGGCGCAACGTGTTGCGCTCAGTTCATTTACGATGCTTTTTTGAGTCAAGACAAACTCAAAACATTTTTCCATGGACACAGCTTCACAGGAAATCCAGTTGCTTGTTCTGCTGCTTGTGCGAGTCTCGATCTCCTACTCGATCCAGAGACTCTGCAAAAAAGAACGCATATCATGAATATGCACAACGCATTTCAGAGCAAGCTCAAAAGTTATCCGATTGCGAAAAACATTCGCCAATCAGGGACGATCATCGCTTTTGAAGTCGGAGACGGAGCGAGTTACTTCGCTACATTGCGAGATCAAATTTGGGAGCATTTCAAAAGTCGCCACATCATCTTACGTCCACTCGGCAATACGATTTACATACTTCCGCCATTTTGCATTACCGATCAGCAGCTCGAGACGATATACTCAGCGATTCTTGAATTCCTAGAATCACTGTAAATGAATAAGTGTGGGACATCCCTTGCTCACTTCGTGAGCTTCGGGTCGCTATGCTTCGTGGCTCGCTATTCGCTCGGCCGCCTGCGGCGTCTGCTGCAAGCAGCACCACTTCGCAGCGCTTGTCCGAAAAATAGAAAAAGTTTCGATAAATACATGAAAAACCATGTTCAAAATAATTACAAAGGTGAATACATCTTTTTCAATATTGAGGATATTAATACGGAAAGATTTAACGATCGAGATAAATATCGATACGCATTGGTACAAAGATCAATTCCCAGAACTAAACGAGGTGTAAACTCAGTTTCAGGTAAATATGAAGTATATGGATACAACACGAATACGTTTCAAGTCATTGATAGAAAAGAAGGAAAGTTTTATCACGGAAATGTAACATCGAGCTCCTTTGCAAAATTGATAGATGCCTACACGATTAATTTAGAAAAAGTGAGACTTCAAAATCAGTCAAAATAATTTTGGCATAGGGATAGGAGCAGCGCCCGAAGGGCGGATATCATTTAAAAAGCACGGGGCTTAAGCCTCGTGCTTTTTAAATGATAGCTAGGCTACCGTACTGCGGATAGCCCGCTGCTGAATGTAATGAAGCGGATGCCCCTACCCGTCTTCTAATAAATCTGGGCGGCGCTCTTGCGTCCGTTTGAGTGCTTGCTTAGTGCGCCACTCCTCGATGAGCTTGAAATTGCCGCTTTGTAGAACGGCTGGTACTTCTTGATCACGCCAGACCGCTGGGCGCGTGTACACCGGCGGCGCAAGCAATCCGTCCTGGTGCGAATCCGTCAAAGCAGAGGTCGAGTCGCCAAGTACGCCTGGCAATAAACGCCCCACCGCATCGACAATAACAGCAGCCGCAAGTTCACCGCCAGAAAGAACGTAGTCACCAATGCTAATCTCTTGTGTTACGTAGGTCTGGCGGATGCGCTCATCAATCCCTTTGTAATGACCGCAGATAATGATTAAGTTTTGAGTAAGAGAAAATCGATTGGCGATCTTTTGATCAAAGCGATTGCCATCTGGTGTGACATAAATGATCTCGTCATAGTCGCGCTGGCTCTGTAAATGGTCGATGCACTCGGCAAGCGGCTCGCAGGTCATAACCATGCCTGCACCTCCACCGTATTGATAATCATCTACTTGGCGGCGCTCACCTAAAGCATAATCACGTAGCTGATGCGTCTCGACGTGTAGAAGATTTTTGTCACGCGCGCGCTGCATGATACTATGACTCAGCGGACTCTCGAGCAGCTCTGGCAAAACGGTAATGATGTCGATACGAAGTGCCATGAATTATGAAGTATAAAGATCGAGTAAGCCTTCAGGCAATTGCACAAGTACTGTCTGCTTGTCTTGATCGATTGTCTGAATAAAAGATTCGTTGAGTGGTATGAGAATATCACTTCCTTGAAATTGTATTAAGGCCATTTCTTGCTGCGGATATTCTAGAACGTCTTCGATTGAACCAACACTTCCGAAAGTTTTGTCAATTAAATCGAAGCCTTTAAGGAATTCATATTCAAGCTCATCTGGCTCAGCTGCTTCAATTTTATTGGCGTCAGCAAAAATGGATTTGTTGCTCAGACGTGTTGCTGCAGTACGATCGTTGATCCCAAATAAGATCATAATAGCTGAGCCGCCACCTCGTACTTGCTTGATCTTGTACGGTACAAAGCTGCCAGCCTCTTTAATAAACAAAATACCATTTTCGACAATGCTCTCTTCTGTATAGTCTTCAAAAACGACTTTGATTTCGCCTTGAAGACCATGCGGTTTGAGCAATCGTCCGACTTTGACAATGTTGGGTGTAGCCATAGTACAAAACAACAAAAAACCCGCTAACGAAAGACGCTAGCGGGCTCAAAATTTAATTGAAGCTGATTATGCTTCAGGAGTTTCCTCAGCTGGAGCATCTTCAGCTGGTGTTTCTTCAGCAGCTGGAGCTTCTTCAGTAGCAGCCTCAGCGACAGTCTCTTCAGTAGCTTCTGCTACTTCTTCGACGACTTCCTCTACTGGCTCTTCGATCACTGGAGCTGTACCAGAAACTGCCTTGTGGAATGCAGCTAGCTCTTCTTTTGTCTTCGCTGCACGATCCATGTGCGTACCTTCTTTAGCAGCGATGTGCTCTTCGTAGCGCTTCATTGCTTCTTCTTCAGTCATTGCGCCTTTCTTAACACCACCCATAAGGTGCTTCAAGTAAAGCACGCCTTTGTAGCGAAGTATCGCACGGCATGTGTCTGATGGCTGCGCACCGACTGTCAACCAGTAATACGCACGCTCATTGTCAAGAACGATTGAAGCTGGCTTAGTAAGAGGATTGTATGTACCGAGTTTCTCGATAAATTTACCATCACGTGGTGCGCGGCTGTCTGCAGCTACGATGTGGTAAAAAGGACGATTTTTACGTCCGTGACGCTGTAGTCTAATTCTAACAGGCATCTCAAAATGTATTAAATAAACAATTCCCGATTTCTTTGGCTCGCAAGCGTCGGGCTTTACGCCGCAAATGTACGTCTTTCCTTTTGTCTATTCTAGACCATATTTCAGAAAAGTAAGAAAGAATAATGCTGCTTGTATTCGTCTAGCTGCATCT
>JAHDHF010000001.1:0-28366 GCA_020631455.1 Saprospiraceae bacterium | reverse complement strand
CTCTCAATCTACTACGAACCTGTGGCTGTGTATGCGCGTGTCGTCTATCCGCGCAAAGCGAGCGGCAGCCTCGAATGTATTATGACTGCTGACCAAACATTTGTCATCAGAAAGCGACCGCAAGGCACGACGATTTTTGTAGACGGCAAACAAATCGGAACACTCCGTAATGGGCAACTGACCGACAAACATCTGCCGCCTCTCCTCTGGAAAAAACAACAAGCGGAATCGCATATCGCGCAGCTAACATCTGGCTCAACCGTCCTCGCTGATGCAATTCCGCTGCCCGATCATCAAGATCTCGCGCCACGCCTCTTGCAGCATATTGAACTTGATGTCGTCGAGCAGCGAAAACAACAAATCACAGCACTTCTCCTACATCAAATCATCGAAAACAATACGAACTTATAGGGGCTGCCCACTCGCTCAAGCTCGTGGTCGGGCTTTCCGGCACTCTCTCCGCGCTCATTTCATTCGCGCTTCGTTCAAACAACACCTTCTATCCCTCAGCCGAAATTAGATAAATAAAATAACTCATTGCAGTTCTTTTAATTCAACTGCTATGCTAGATATAATACTCGATTTATTCGTAATCAATGTTGATAAACCAATTAACTAACACATCCTGTTTGAGTTTTTATAAAAATAGCACAAACAGCGAATGACTTGCTGGAAATCCGATTATTTGAAATTATATTTTGCAGAAAGCATTATTGCAATACTATATTCTGAAAAAAGGTTGTGGTTTACTTGTATTGAGTATTCTGTTTGCCAACCAACTTAGGCACACAAATTGGAGTTGATTGATTTAAGTCCAAATGCTTTATATTTCAAGTCACTATTTCCACATATTTACTTAAATATCAAAGTTCGTGATTGCTTGCGTTTTGCAAAACGCCGATAATTAACAAAATAATTACTTACCTTTATGCTTTATTTGAAACCAATTTACCCAAAATCTCTTTATAACATAAAGGATTTACTTTAACCAATATCCTATGAACAACAGAAATAAGATTCAGCTTATGAAAATTATGCCTAAGGCGCATAGTATTTATCATGTTTACAAATTTGAAGAAGATGAGTGTAGTTGGTAGTAGGTAATTAATATTTTAATATTAAAATAGAAGAGGGATAGCAGATAAAATGCTATCCCTCTTCTATTTTAAATCAAGAGTCATTGGTTAAACTATTTTCCTTTTTTGGTACTACAGTAACAAAAAATCCATTTCCAGGTAACAACCAACCACTAGAGGTTATCTTAATTTCATCCTTATTTGGGGAAATCCTAATACCTTGAGTCATGGTTCCAGTAAGTGAGCCAAAACAATTTCCTATGACCATATGCTCTGGGTCATCATATCTGTAATGAACATTTAAAGATTGAATTGGTCTTTCAGATCGGAATGTATAAGATGTATCTGAAATTGGAACACACCTTTCTTCATGAACTTCTATAATCAGTTTGTTCTGAAAGGTAATATCGAATTTCTTACTATCAGGTTCATCGTTATTTACTTTAAGTCGATTGTAAGTAACTCGTTTTTTGAATATTTCGTTAGGCTCACTAAAAATATCCTCTTGTACAACTTCAATATCTAAACTTTGACGTACTCTTTCCTCATCAACATAATAAAAGAAATTCTTAACCTCAGCATACTTATCTTCTTCTTTAAAGCCCTGTATTACGTCAAATTTCGCAGACTTTAATATATCAGGGACATTAAAATGGCATTCATTTTTCAAAGGATTAATAATTACAAATCTACGCTGGATAAGCTTTTTTATATAATAACTATTTTCATTATCGTCACCAATTTGTACATTAGTTGGTTTTAAACATTTTTGACAGTTTACATCAATAGAATAGAGTTCAAAATATGGATTAACGAGTTGTCGAAAGATATCGTTATCTAACTTGACTAAATCCTCGTTTTTACTTCCGCCACGCTTGATCAAAAGATTTCTAGTAATATTTTTTCGATTTTTTTCTAATTCATCATCCGTTAGGTTTTTCATATACTCGTCACTACCTATAATGTCAATAATAGTTTTTCGAAAATGTTTTTTCATCAAAGCTAAATCAAAAACGAAAGTAATAAACGCACCAAGTGCAAATGATTGACCTAAATAAATTAAAACCTCGGCAGCTAACTCTTTTCCAGCAGATAGCTTATTCTGAAGCGATTCACCTGCAAGCAAAAAAACAATACCAAGCAAGAAAAGAGAAAGATAAATCCAAAATATATCTTTCAAAAAACTTTTAAAAATTTTGCCCCTGATTGACTTTATACAATTAACAAAACAACTATCTTTTTTAAAACACATAATAAAATATCTTCATGCTAGTGTGTTGTGAAGATATAAAAACTTAGTTAGAAAAAAGTGGACAAGCGCTGCGAAGTGGTGCGTCCCGACTTCTCAGGAGGGCAGTAGATGCGAATGCAATGAGCAGCCGAGCGAACAGCGAGCCACGAAGCACAACCCTGAGTAGTCGGGGTAGCGACCGCGCCAAAAGCGCGGATGGCCCAAAATCAATAGTTGAGATTATTTATTGAAGGCTTGGATTGACTCGTGCGATGATGTCTTCCATGCGGCCTTTGGGGATGGCTTCGATCAAGCCGCGTGTATAGTCGCGCTTTGGATCTGCATAAATCTCATCGGCGACGCCCATCTCTTCGATCTTGCCTTTGTTCATGACGATCATGCGATCAGACATAAACTTGACGACGCTCAAATCGTGCGAGATGAAAATGTAGGTGAGATTGAGCTTGGCTTGCAGCTCAAGCAAAAGATTGAGTACTTGCGCCTGGACAGAAACGTCAAGTGCCGAGACTGACTCATCACAAATGATGAATTTTGGCTCTAGTGCAAGTGCACGTGCAACACAAATTCGCTGTCGCTGCCCTCCTGAAAACTCGTGCGGGTAACGTGTGAAGTGGCGTGCTTCGAGGTTGACAGTTTCGAGCAATTCGATGACACGGGCTTTACGCTCTTCGTCATTGGCGAGGACGCCATGCACTTGCATCGGCTCCATGATAGCATTGCCGATCGTCATACGCGGATTGAGTGAGCTGTACGGATCTTGGAAAATAATCTGCAAGTCTCGACGCTGGACTTTCATCTCTGCTTGATTGAGCTTAAGGAGATCTTTGCCTCTAAAGATGATCTCGCCACCACGTGCTTCTTGGAGTTTGATGATCGTGCGGCCGAGTGTCGTCTTGCCGCAGCCAGACTCGCCTACGAGACCGAGCGTCTCACCTGGATAAACATCAAATGTGACATCATCGACGGCTTTGACATAGGACAACGCTTTGCCAAAGAAATTCTTTTTGCTTGCAAACCATGTTGAGAGATTTTTGACTTCGAGGATTGGCTCTTTTGCAAATAAATTGCGGTGACGCTCCTTGGTTTGCTCAGGAGAGACCTTGAAATTTTCGATGACTTCCTCGACGCTGCTTTGCTTTTCGGTGATGTTGCGTGAGCCATCTTCATTCATTGTCACGCTCATAAAATCACTCACAACTGGCAGCTTGCTGAGGCGATAGTCAAGCGGCGGACGACATGCGAGCAGTCCTTTGGTGTACGGGTGCTGCGGATTAGCGAAAATCTGGTAAACGTCTCCTTGCTCCACGATTTTGCCTTTGTACATGACAATAACACGATCAGCTATCTCAGCGATAACGCCTAAATCGTGCGTGATGAAAATAATCGACGCATCAATCTCTTGGCGGAGATCATTCATCAAATCAAGAATCGTCTTCTGGACGGTGACATCGAGTGCTGTGGTCGGCTCATCGGCGATGAGTACATCCGGATTGCATGACATGGCCATGGCGATCATGACACGCTGCTTCTGCCCACCTGACAACTGGTGCGGATAGGAACGGAAAATGCGCGGCGGATCTGGCAACTCGACTTTCTTAAATAATTCGAGTGTGCGCTCACGCGCTTCTGACTTCGATACATTTTGATGTAAGCGAATCGCTTCAGTGACTTGATTGCCGCAGGTAAAAACTGGGTTGAGCGATGTCATCGGCTCTTGAAAAATCACCGAAATATCGTTGCCGCGATATTTTCTAATTTGATCTTCGGAGAGCTTGACAAGATCGATCGGCTCGTCTTGGTCTTTTGGGTAGTACAAAATCTCACCACCAGCGATGCGACCAGGCGGCATTGGAATCAAACGCATGATCGACAATGAGGTCACAGACTTTCCTGAACCAGACTCTCCTACTATACCGACTGTCTCGCCACGATTGAGCGTGAAGCTGACATCATCAACGGCTTTGACTGTGCCTTCTTCTGTAGTGAAATAGGTTTTGAGATTTTTGACTTCAAGGAGTTTGCGACCTGACATACGAGCTGCTTGATTATCGATGAGTGAGATGTGTGCTAAAGGTACGTGTTTCTAATCGTGTACAAAATGAAAAACGAAGCAGATTACTTCGATGGCTGACGAATGATTTTACCGTTGCGATCAACGTAGCCAAGCTCAAGCATTGGATCTTGCAGCGCTTTCTTAGTTATACCTGATCCATTTTCAACAATCATTGCTAGACCATTTTGAAATGAGCCGATGGCAGCATAATCTGCAGGAAGAATAATCTTGCCTCCGATATTGATAATTCCATAGGTGTTGGTAGACTCGTCTTTGAAAATTGCAAATCCATCTTCATCAAATGAATCGATTGAAATGCCTTCAGGAAAATCAAGTCGCTTGCCTTTTGTATTAATGTAAAACGTCTCTTCTAGCTGCTGTACTCGAGCGATTCCATTTTGGAAATGTGTCACTCGAGTATATGCAGCTGGTATTTGAATCTCGCCTTCTTCATTCAAGAAGCCATATTGATTCAGCTTTTTAAATTGAGCAAATCCTTCTTGATACATCGAAACCCATTGAAACGTAGAATCAAAAGTAACTTCGCCTTGTTTATTGACAAATCCCCAAACTGCTCCTTGAGAGACTTGTGCTTTTCCTTCTACATAATCGCCGCAATTGGTAAAGCGATCGGGATTTGATTTTCCATTGATATCAATATAATAGCAATAGCCGCCATCTTTTACTCTCGCGAATCCTTCTTTAAAACTGCTTATCGGAGTTTGTCGATCAGAGCGAACTGGAATTGAAATTGGAATGACTTCCTCGCCTTTTGTATTAATATATCCCCAATTTTCGCTGAGTCGAACAGCTGCTCGATCATTATGAAAATTCAGAACTTGATCATAGATCGCTGGAATTGCTTCTTCGCCATTTTGATTAATAAATCCCCATTTTCCATTTTCGAAAATGATTCCGAGATCATTATTCGTATCAAAGATGATTTGCTTGTATTCTTTTGATTTTTGGTTGCCATTGTTATCTATTAAAAAAGCAGAAGTATCCGTACGGACTACTGCAACATTATTTAGCATCGTTGTAGCAGATCGAAACTGAGCTTCAATTTGAATAGTACCATCTTGATTTAAAAAGCCAACTCGAGAGTTATCCTCAAACCGAATTAAATCTGCATCATAATCCGAATAGATAAAGTCAAATTTCGGCTGGAGTAAAGTCGAACCGTCTGCATTCATTAATCCAAACTGATTGTTGTTTTTAAAAACAAAAAAGCCATCGGCAGAATACTGTTGATCAAATCCTTCTTGATTACATGAATATAATCCAAGCAATAAAAAGGCTACTAGAATAGAAAAGTTAAACTTCAGAAAATGCTTCATGAATACGTTGTTGTAATTCGCTTTGATGTGAATGATACGAGTGAATCTGTCCTTCATGTACTACAAACACACGATCTGCAAAATCAAGTGCAAGATCAATTTCATGTGTTGCCATGATGACAATTTTATTTTGTTCTTTGGCTATAGCTCGTAATAATCTGACGACCTGTTTTCTGCTTGGCGGATCAAGATGAGAAGTTGGCTCATCGACTAAAAGACAAGGTGAATTTTGATATACAGCTTTTGCGAGTTTGACTTTTCGATATTGCCCATCGCTCAGATTTTGTATTTCAAAATTCAGGAGATGCAATACTGAGCAACTTTCAGCCGCTTGCTTGACTTCTGCTTGATTGTTTGATTTTCCGATTCCGCCACCAAGATAAATGTACTCCTCGACAGTCATAAACGGAATACGAGATCGCGTCGTGCTGCAGTAACAAACTTGCTGTGCTCTACTTCGGGGCTTCAATGATTCAATTTCACTATTGCCTATATTGATTTCGCCTTGAATTTTAGGAATTAAGCCTGCTAGAGTTCTTAGAAACGTTGATTTTCCAGAACCATTTTCTCCGACAATGGCGTACAAAAGTCCTGCTTCAAACTCGTATCTCGAATCGTACGAACAAATAGCTGCAGAATAGCCGCAAACAAGATTCTGAATTGTTAGCACGATTGACGTTCTTTGATGCTCACAATGTACGGATGAAGATGATTAATCTCATAAGCGATACGGTCACATTACCAAGCGAAGGTATGCGCGCTGCGATGCTCGATGCGCCACTCGGAGACGATGTGTTTGGGCAAGATCCATCGATCAATGCTCTAGAACAATACATTGCTGAAAAGTGCAAGATGGAAGCAGCACTTTTTTGTCCGAGCGGGACAATGACCAATCAAATTGCAATTAAAATGCATACGCAGCCGCTTGATGAAATGATTTGCAACGAGCTGTCGCACGTGTACCAATCTGAGACAGGCGGTTATGCATTTCACAGCGGAGTCGCGCCAAGATTAATCAAGCGATCAGATGGCAAACTAACGCCCGAATTAATTGAATCCGTACTTCACCCAGATTATCACTGGACGCCGACGCCGCGGCTCGTTGTAGTAGAAAATACTTGTAACATTGGTGGCGGAACGATTTATACGCAACATGAAATTGCTGACATTAAATCATGCTGCGATAAACACAGTTTGACATTACACATGGACGGTGCGCGTTTATTTAATGCGCTTGTTGAGACTGGCGAATCGCTTGCTGATCAAACACAACACCTCGCATCTGTTTCCTTGTGTTTGAGCAAAGGCTTGGGCGCTCCAGTTGGCTCTGTGCTTGTTGGAGAACAGAAGGACATCGACAAGGCTCGCAAATATCGCAAAGTCTTTGGTGGCGGTATGCGTCAAGCTGGCATTCTTGCAGCAGCTGCTCATTATGCGCTCTTGCATCAAGTCGATCGACTTGCAGAAGATAATCAACGAGCAAAAACGCTTGGCAAAGCTCTGAGTACCTTGCCGCTTTTTGAATCCGTCAAACCAGTAGCGACGAATATTGTCATTGCCAACTTAATTCCGACTGTCAGTAGTGATGTATTTATTTCTAAGCTGCAAGAACACGGAATTATAGCTGCTGCTTTTGGGCCGCATACAGTGCGATTTGTGACGCACATGCACATTGATGACAATTCACTCGAACAAGCAATTACAATTATTCAAAAATTATCTGCTGAATTATCGTAGACTAATTTGGGGCTGCCCGCAGCAGAGCTGCGGTCGGGCTATTCGGCAGTACGGTACCTAGCTTTTATTGCTATAAACTACGCACTGAAGTACGTGGTAGTTTTTAGCAATAAAATCCGCCCTGCGGGCGCTGCCTTCTATCCCTCAGCCATAAAATAGTGCTGTTGGCTATTTTTTAGTCATCTCAAACGAATGTGAGATCTCTCACCTCAATCAAAATCCCATTCAGAGTAACAATCTTGTATTTCACTAATTACTTTTATTAAACGTGAGATTCCTCCTAAGGTCGAAATGACAGATTTTTTTAATAAAAAAATCTGTGGACAAGCGCTGCGAAGTGGTGGCGCAGCCAGACGCGAATGAAATGAGCGGCCGAGCGAATAGCGAGCCACGTAGCATAGCGACCCGCATAAAAAAAGCTCTCGATACAATCGAGAGCTTTTTTTATGCGGGATGGCCCATTCTTTTATTTTGCTTGAATTGCAGCTAAAAATTCTTCACGAACTTTTGAATCATGTTTAAATCGACCAGAATATTGCATTGTGACTGTGCTGCTGCCTGTATCTTCTACACCTCTTGACTGTACGCACATATGCTGACAATCAATATACACTGCGACGTCATCTGTTTTCAAAACTGATTTTAATTCGTTTGCAATTTGTACGGTCAAGCGCTCTTGTACTTGAGGACGCTTAGCATAATATTGTACCATGCGATTAAGCTTGGATAATCCCACAACGCGGCCAGCTGAGATGTATGCGACGTGCGCTACGCCATAAATTGGCAAGAAATGATGCTCGCAAGTCGAGAAGACTGTTATGTCTTTTTCGACAAGCATTTGATCGTATTTATAAATATTATCAAATGATGTCATCGCTGGTTTATTCTTTGGATCAAGCCCTGAGAATATTTCGTTGACAAACATTTTGGCGACACGCTTTGGTGTGCCGCTGAGGCTCTCGTCAGTTAAGTCGAGTCCCATCACTTCCATGATAGATTCGAAATGCTTTTCGATCAAGTGTTTCTTTTCATCATCGCTCATTTCGAAAGCGTCTTCACGGAGTGGAGTTTCGATAGAGGTGGCTACATGACTATCACCCAATTCATCATGCTTACTATCGAGAGTACTGCTTTGAGGATTCTGGGCAATATAGCCGTTTGTGTTTTGTGGATTTTGAGTCATCTGTTGAGTGTCAAGATTAAAATACAAACTCATAACGTGTGCATGGTGCGAGAGTTCATTGAAACTGTAATAACACACACATTTGACATTATGACTACAAGAAAGGGATCTTCGTCACATAGATCATTCATGTACTCGATGAAAGCTATTCAAGACTCGATTGAGGTTAATAATTGGCTCGAATGTCTCGATTTCGCTTCTTGGCTTGCTTCATGTATTTGGTCTCAAGGTCTGAGCGATTGATGCGATTGTAATAGACTGCCATAATCAAATAGCCGTATCCATCGTCTGGATCGAGGGCGATGAGTTTTTCTCCGAGGCGTTTGACTTCTTGGTACTCTTTGGCATCTGAAAATGAAACGGCAAGATTGTAATACGCATCGGTATAATCGCTTCGCAAATCAATAGCTGCCTCATAGGCTTGAATCGCAGAAGCGTGTTCTTTCATCTGCGAATATGCTGCGCCAAGATTAAAATGATACTCGGGAATAGTTGGATCAATAGATATGGCGAGTTTGTATAATCGAACAGCTTCGGGATAAGCTCCTGCATGAAACGCGCTATTAGCTGCCAGAGCATAATCGCCTCCATCATTTGAGCCGTTGTACTCTGCTGCTACTCTGTAAGCAGCAGCCGCTTTTGCCTCATCACCAAGTTGTTTGTACGCATTGCCGAGTCCTAGATACGCATTTCCGTTAGATGGATCAAGCTCGAGTGCGCGCTCAAATTGCTTGACGGCTTTTCTAAACTGATTTTTATTGAGATATAAAACGCCGAGGCTGTATTGTATCTGAACATTTTTTGGTTCTATTTCTGCAGCTTCTTTGTATTTAGATTCTGCTGTTTTGTAGTCGCCGTTTTTTTGTGCTTCAAGTCCTTCATTAAAAATAGAAGCGACAGAAATTTGCTTCGTATTCGTTGATTGAAGCTCGAGTTCTTCTTGCTTACTTAGAGAGTACCCTTTTTTGCGTGCTGCTTGGATCGCAGCTTTGCCTTCTTTGTTTTTACCGAGTGCAAAATAAGATTTGGCCTTGTAATATTCCCATTTCCCTTCAGTAGGGTAAACAGCTGATAAGGAATTAAAAGTACGGAGAGCGATTTCGTTTTTATTGGCTTTTAGATAAGATCGCCCTTTAAATTCAAGTACTTTCTTTGACTGTTTGTGCTTGCTGAGTTGATCAAATGTCTCTGCTGCTGCTGCAAACTCTTCTTGATTGTAGAGTATAACACCGAGATTCATTAATGCACTTGTATGATCTGGCTGCGCATCAATAGTCTTTTTGTAGTACGATGTTGCTTGATTTGTATTGCCTTGTTTTTGCTGAATGAGTCCTGCCAAATATAATATATCGCCACTTGACGTATTATCGACAGCGGGTTCGAGTGTAGTCCAAGCAGCAGTATAATTCTTTTGCTTGACGAGACTAAGAGCTGAATTGTACTCTGCTTGAAACTCTGATATTTGAGCAAAACTGATTTGTTGAATACCAAGCGAAAGAAATACAAAAAGAAGACGTAGCATACGTATAAATATTAGGCGATACTATACCAAACGGTCAAATTACGGTATTTGTTACTTGAGTGCTTCAATTGTGAATAAATAATAATGGGCCATCCCTTGCTCACTCCGTGAGCAAGGGTCGCTTTGCTACGTGGCTCGCTGATCACTCGGCCTCAGCATAGCTGAGTCTGGCTGCGCCACCACTCCGCAGCGCTTGTCCGAAGCATTGACATTTCTCTATTGTGATCTTTTCTATAAGATGTATCTTTGCATTCATAATAGCTCCTATGAAAAAGATATTGATCATCAATGGACATCCTGATAAAGAGAGTTTTAATTTCGCTTTAGCAGATGCTTATTACAAGGGTGCGAAGCAATCAGGTGCAGAAGTTCAGATAATCAATATTCGCAATTTGGAGTTTAGTCCAAATTTAAAATTTGGCTACAGAAAAAGAACGGAACTTGAGCCTGATTTACTTGCAGCCCAAGAACAATTGAAATGGGCTGATCATCTTGTCTGGGTTTATCCTGTTTGGTGGGGATCTGTTCCTGCAATTATGAAAGGTTTCCTTGATCGAGTGTTGCTGCCTGGATTTGCATTTAAAAAACGAGAAGGGTCGGTTTGGTGGGACAAATTTTTTACCGGAAAAACAGCTCGTTTAATTTGTACAATGGATCAGCCGACTTGGTTTTATCGCTTGTTTAATGGTGCACCATCTCACAGTGCCATGAAAAAACTAACAATGAAATTTATTGGTGTTAATTCTGTCAAGATTTCATCGATTGGTCCGCTTCGATTATCAAAAGAATCTTTTCGAAAGAAATGGCTGCAAAAAATTGAGAAGCTCGGACTGAAGAATAAATAATACTTAATTTCATCATAACATTCGCAATACAGTTTAGCTAGCTATATTCGCAAGTTACATTTTTAAGATTGTATGCAGTGCAACAATTTATATACATGTATTTTTTTTATTTTTCAACCCCTAGAGCTTTTTTTGGCTGAGGGGTAGGAGCAGCGCGAGCGAGCGGAATGAAATGAGGCGAGTGAAGCGGCTTTTTTTGCTTTTTGCATTTATTCCCTAAACCCATCCTAAATCCTTCCCTTAAAAATGGAAGGACTTTTTTACAAAAGCAAAAAAAGCTAGGTACCGTACTGCGTATAGCCCGACCTCGCGCAGCGAGGGCAGCCCCTACTCTATCAATTAATTTTTGATGTGCTCAAAATATGCGCCTTCTGTTACGCCATATTTTTCGGCAAAACCTGCTACAGTTTCTATTACATAGATGCCTGGTTTAGAAGCAGGCAATGACTCTTCGGAATAAGGCGTTGTGTTTTCGTAAATAGTAACAATGCGTCCATTCTCGTCTGCAAACATTATATCAAGAGATATAATGGTATTTCGCATCCAAAATGATTGAACTTCTGGTTTTTCGAAAATAAATAACATGCCCTTGTCTTCATCCATACTGCTCCGATACATCAATCCTTGCATACGAGTGGCAGTCGTGGCGGCTATTTCGATATCTATTTTTTTGATCTTGGTGCTATCTGCTCGATAGAAGGTGAGTTCGCCATGTTTTTGGAATTGTGGTTCTGGTTTTTTATTGCGCGATTGTGCATAAAAATAAACGCCACCCAAAAAGAGTATTCCTATTAAAATGAGGAGAATAAAAAAACGACTGCCGTTTTCTTTTTTCTTGTGCGCTGCTGACGCAACTGGTCTGCGTGTACGCTGTTTTCTTTTGGACATATTACGAAGGTACGATCAAGATATGAGGCTAACGAGTGTGACTCCAATACCGCCTTGATTATCGCTTGGATGTGAGATTTCGCTAACGGCTTTGTATTCACGGAGTTTTTGGTGTACTGCTTTACGCAAGACGCCATTGCCTTTGCCATGTAAGATATTAAGCATACTTGCATTGGCGAGAAGTGCTTCGTCAAGAAATTTTTCGAGTATAGCAACGGATTCTTCTTTTTTCATGCCTCGGAGATCGAGATTGGGATTGAAAGAAGTTGATCGGCTGGCGCGGTTGAGCTTGACAGATGCTTTCTTTGTTTTAATGGGTTCTTTAGCAGAAATCAAGTCTTTGACTTTAGCGTCGAGTGTCAAAATGCCAAGCTGAACTTGGGCTTTGCCTTTGGACATGCTGATGATTTTGCCGATGTCGCCATCAGGATTGGATCGTAATCGAACAAAATCGCCTACTTTGAGATTTCGATCTTTTTCGGGAAGTGCTTGATACAACTGATCGTCAAGTTTGGTGACTTCTTTGGCGATTTGTTCTTTTTGTTTTTTTGCTTTCTGGGCGAGTTTTTGAGCTTTTTCGAGATTTTTGGTTTCGCGAAGTTCTCGAACAAGTTTGTCGAGCTCTTTTCTGTAATCAGTTTCTTTGAGTAAATCTCTTTCGCGCTGGGTCATTTTGAGTTTTTTGCGACGCACTTCAAGATCGTGCTGCATTTTCTCATAATTCGCAATTAAATGGTTGAGCGTTGTTTCTCTTTTTTTTGCTTCGCTCAACTGAGATTCTAATTCTTGTTTTTCTTTTTGAAGTTTTCCGAGGAGTTTTTCGACGTTGTATTCAGAGCTCGAAAGCTGCTTACGCGCATACGAGATGACACTTTTTTGAAGGCCGACTGTTGATGCAATTTCAAACGCATAACTGCTGCCTGGTTTACCCACTTGCAATCTGTACGTCGGAGAAATTTTTTCTTGATCAAATTCCATCGCGCCGTTCATAATATCATCGCGCTTTTCTGCAAAATATTTGAGATTGGCGTAATGCGTTGTTACGACTCCTTTTGTGTTTTGATGGAGCAGATTATTTAAAACACCTTCAGCTATAGTTCCGCCAATTTTAGGATCTGTTCCTGAACCAAATTCATCAATGAGGACAAGTGTTTTCTCATCAGCTGCTTCTAGAAATTTTCGAGCTAGGACAAGTCGAGCGCTATATGTTGAGAGATCGTCTTCGAGTGATTGACTATCGCCAATCTCGACACAGAATGTCTCGAAAATACCAAAGGTGCTTTCATTATGCGCAGTCACGGGTAATGCACATTGAGCCATGACTTGAAGGAGCCCAATGGTTTTGAGGGCGACTGACTTTCCTCCAGCATTTGGCCCTGAAATAAGTAACATTCCTGGTTTGTCTAATTCAACATCCAAAGGAATTGTTGGCAATTTCGACTTTTGATGTTTGAGCCAAAGTAAAGGATGGACTGCGTCTTTGAGAATAATTTTTGGAGACTGTGATAAAGTTGGAATAGATCCATTGATCCGGAGACAGAATTCGGCTTTTGCTTGAATTATATCAGCCCAAACAACTATGCTCATCCAATCGCGTATCGAAGGCAAATCTTGTCGTATTTGATCACAAATAGCCGCTATGAGCCGAGCAACTTCTCGTTTTTCTTCTTGTTCGAGATCGAAAATATCATTATTAATTGCTATGGCTTGAGCTGGCTCGATGTAAGCTGTTTGGCCTGACGAAGACTCATCATGTATAATTCCATTGATGCTTCTCTTGTGCTCTGCTGGAACACTTAATACTCGACGACCATTGCGTAGTGTCTCTTCTGTATCAGTGAGTTTGCCTTGCTGCCGAAGATTCTGTACGATTCCTCGAAAGGTGCGATCAAGTTCACGTTTTTTACTCAACTGTAACCTTCGCAATCTGACTATTTCTGGAGATGCATCGCTTTTGACATGACCTTCGTCATCATAGATTTTATCTATTGACTTAGCAAGATTTGATAGTTGAGGCAAAATTGAAATACGCTCATTCCAAGAAGATAAAAGGCTTGGAAATTTCTTAACGAGAGTTGCTATAATCTGAGCATTTCTGATATAGCGATAAATAGCCAAAACTTCTTGCCCGGAGATTAATGCTCGCTCAATACGAACGTGCTTGAGTGTTGGATCAATATTGATATACGGTAACAAATCAAGTTTGGCACCTTCTGAATACGCATTTAACAATTCACGAAGCGGCAATAATTTACTTCCTATTAATTCATGATTTGATTCAGGTAAAATAGCAAGTATCTCTTGATGAGCTGGCTCACCAGCACATCCTTTTGCTATTAAAGAAAGAATTGAAGGCAGCTCAATTTTTTCAAATGCTTCTTTCGGTATTATCTGCATAGTTCGTTATCGTATCATAACACCTTTTGCTCCGATAAATGGTATTGTAATCATGTATTCTTTTGAAATACTTCCAGGAACGAAAATGTATTTTTTATCATAGAGATAATCTTCGAAAGTAAAGCTTAACCAGTATTCATTCATTAAATGAAATATATCTTCGGCTATTGGCTCAATTTTCACAAGATCAAGTGGAGGTATTTCTTCAATAAAATATCGGAGTGTTGTTGTTTTTAGTTTTTGCCCATCATGATCGAGGCTACCATTAGAGACGACAAGCATATTTTTTACTGGGCCTTCTTCGAGATTAATCACATAAACGTCCCAAAGTGTCGGCTCGCCTTCTGGTGCTGCTTTGGCCGGAGGAACGATTGCAATAGCGATATTTTCGACTTTTCGTATTTCGATATCTTTTTTCATAGTTGAATCTGAGATTCTTTTATTTCGAATTGAAAATTCTTACTTAAATGATGAAGCAATTTGAGCTTAACTTCTTCGAGAGAAATATTGCGACCAAGCTCATCAGAGAGAGAAGCTACTCCTTTATCATCATCTTTAATGCCACAAGGAATGATATGTTGAAACATATCTAAGTTTGTATCAACATTAAAAGCAAAACCATGCATCGTTACCCAACGACTTAAATGAATTCCGACAGCACAAATTTTTCTCCAAGGCTTTGAATCTGTAGGCGGCAACCATACTCCACTTAACCCTTCAATCCGTGTTCCATCAATTCCATAATCAGCAAGACAATCAATAGCTGCTTGCTCAATTGCACGAACGAAACGATGAATGTCAAGAAAAAATTCATCGAGATCAAAAATTAAATAACCAGTTATTTGTCCTGGCCCGTGATATGTGATGTCTCCACCACGGTTTATCTTATAAAAAGAGATGTTTTGTTTTTGTCGATCCGACTCCTGTATTAAAATATGATCTTCTTTACCGCTTTTTCCGAGTGTATAAACATGATTATGCTCACAGAATAAAAGATGATGTTCAATTGCAAGTTTGTCTTGATCTAATAAAGAACGATTTTCGACTTTACGATCACGAGCAGCATTAAACAATGCCGTTTGAAGATCCCAAGCTTTTTTGTAGTCTACTTTTTTGAGATCACAATATTGAACAACAGGTTTTATCAAGCTTGTGGTGCTTTTTTTAATTCGCCTTTGAGGTAATTAATGACATCCACTTCTACAGCATCCATATTTCGCTGCTGGGACAAATACCAAGATAGCCAGTCCCCTAAATGAATATGATAAAATGTTTTCTCGATGAATGAATCCCCTCGAGAAAACAATTCAACAACAGACGCGAGTTTGCCTGTTATTTCTTTTGTCAATTCGATTCGGACTTGGTTACGGAATTTATCATCACGGTGACGGAAAAATAAAACGACAACATCATTTCGATTATCACGCCAGCCGACGAGTTCGTTATGATTCATTTCAGGTATTGAATGATGCCAACAGAGCATTTTCGAATTTTCATTAATCTGTTGACGGAGGCGCGTTCCAACTGGTTCAGATCGATCAGTTGTGTAAATGATCGGCGTTTTGTTTTCAATCATTTGGGCAAGGCGCTCAGCTTTTGATTGAATATCAGCCATTTCATTTTCTATTCGATTAGCAGCTGCATCAAGCTCATCCAATAACTTGTTTTCAGCCAGACCAAGCTGTATCAACACTGCGAGCTGCATAACGATAGAGCCTCCAAGTGCTGCCCTCGGTGATGGGTTATTTGGTGCAAGTTGTACGAAGTCTAATCCCAATTCGAGTGCTTTCTCTTTGAGATAACCTCCCGATGCTACAACAATTGGCTTAAGTCCACGATCCAATGCTGTGTGAAACGCTTCTATCGTTTCTTCTGTATTACCGCTATAACTCGAAAAAATTGCAAGTGTACCTTCTTGAGCAAATGCAGGGAAGCTGTACGATTTGTTTACTATGATAGGAACGCGGCAGGTGGCTTTTACAAATGAATTGACAAAATCAGCACCTATTCCTGATCCTCCCATTCCTGTGATGACTATTTGCTTGATTTCACTGCGTGGCTGAAGTGAAAGTGATTTCGCTTCTTTAATCGCTTCTCTTAGCTGAGATGGCATCTCAGCAATTAATGTATCCATCATAGTTGACTACCTTGTAGGCTGCAAAGAAACGCTACTTCGGCAATATGAGCGATCAAAAGGATAAGAAGTCAGAAGCTGAACATATCGAACTCGGTAGAAGAGGCGAAATGGCTGCACTTCACCATCTCCAACAAGCTGAATTTGAAATTCTAGAGCAAAACTGGCGTGATGGACGAGCCGAAATTGACATTATCTGTCGCAAAGACAAGATTATCATTTTCGTCGAAGTCAAAACGCGCTCGTCACAAGCGTTTGGTGCTCCAGAATTAAGCATTACGAAACGTAAACAAAACCTCATGGTCGATGCTGCACAAGTATATTGCGAAACGATCAACCATGATGGTGAAATACGGTTTGATGTCATATCAGTTGTCTTTTTAGATCACTCAAACACAAAGCAACTTAATCATTACGAAGATGCATTTTTCCCTGGCTGGGATGACAATGCTTACTAGAATTATCTTATGAAAAAAATCCTCCTTTACGGATCAAATGGATATACAGCTCGGTTGATGCTCGATCTTTTAGACAAGTACCAACTCTCGCCAATTCTTGCTGGTCGACGCCAATCTGCGATCGAGCCTCTTGCCGAACAGTACAAACTCGATTGCAGAGTCTTCAATCTTGATAGACACGAAACAATAGTCGATCATCTTCAAGGTATTGATCTTGTATTGCATTGTGCTGGGCCGTTTTCCAAAACGGCTGAACCTATGCTAAAAGCTTGCATAGCTGCCAAAGCTCATTATCTTGATATAACTGGCGAGATTGAAGTCTTTGAACTCTGCAAGCGGCATGATGAACAAGCAAAACAGAGTGGAATCGTCGTCATGCCTGGAGTTGGTTTTGATGTTGTTCCATCAGATACAGCTGCATTTCTCGCTGCTCAAAAAATCCAAGATCCAAGCAAATTGACGCTTTACTTTGGTGTGCGTGGTGGTACGATGTCGCCAGGTACGACTTTGACAATGGCCGAAAATCTAGGTAAAGGCGGTGCAGCACGAGTCAATGGCAAAATCAAAATCGAATCAGTAGCAGCCGAAAAAGCTCGGATTCGACTATTTCCTGACGAAGCATTTTCGATGGGCTCGATTCCATGGGGTGATGTTTCGACAGCTTACACATCGACTCGAATACCAAATATCCGAGTACTTACTACGATGCCCGAATCTCAAAGCAAGCAAGCGAATAAGCTCAAAGGCTTTGGCGGCATCCTGCGCAGTCGCCCTGTACAGTGGATCATGAGCAAATACATACGTGCTCGTGTCAAAGGTCCAAATCAAGCACAACGCGATAAGGCTCGTTCTGCCATCATAGCACATGTCCAAAACGATCAAGGCCAATCAGCTGCCATCCGCATAGAGACGATAGAAGGCTATAATTTGACTGCGCATACAGCATTGTCTTGCGCAAAACATGTTCTTGTGCAAGATCTACCTGCTGGTTACCATACACCGACGACAGCTTTTGGCGATTCGATCATGCGAGAGATCCATGAGACGACGATCCATGAGATCCAATTTGCTGATGTAGTGGAATAGAATATTTTGGGGCTCACCGAGCTATTCTTCCTCAAAGATTCAGAATGACTCGGTCAGGCTATTCGGCGGCTCGCTATTCGCTCGGCTGCTGCGGCTACGCCTTGCATCTGCTGTCGCACCGCCTACTATCCTTGAGCCCAGAAACAGCATTTTTGCGTGAGGGATGGACAGCAGTGGCTTTGCCAGACACGAGCGGAAGCGATGTGGCCGAGCACAGCCGCATGAGACGCTCGCACAGCGAGCGGCTGTCTGCGGGCTTTCTGTGCGAGCTGCGAGACAGCCCGATCAGCTCACTTGTGAGCTGACACGCCCAAAACATCACAATAAATAGCGCCTACTCGAAATGAATAGGCGCTTGAGCAATTCGCGTAGAGCGAATGCGGGATTGTTGGAAGCGGTTATGCTTTTTCTTTGCCGTTTTTGGTCGGCGTCTCAGTCAGATCTTCGACAGTTGTTTTGCCTTTAGCCTCCCACTCTTCGATTTGTTGACGGCCTTTTTCAGCATATTTGCTTGCTACATCTTTAAACTCATCATAGGATGTGCTCATTGTTTCGCGGACGTCTTTTTCGACTTCCTTCGCGCGCTCAGCAAATTTTTGGCGCTGTACTTTGCCTTCTTCGCTGTTGAGGTAAATGCCAGCTGCTATACCTGCTGCAGCTCCAAGTATAAATGCAACGAGTCCTGTTCCGCCGCCTGATGATTTCTTTGCCATATTTGTTTGATTGGTATGGTGATAAATACACTATTAAGACGCAGATGATTGTGATTGAGTTCGTTGATTTTGAGCAAGAGTCAATAAAAACGAACAATCGCCTACCTTCATCGAGGAAAGTAGGCGATTGTCAGACGAACGGAAGTCTGCAAGACTTATGCGCCGCACATTAAGCAATCTGGATCGTCAAGGCTGCAGGCTTGTACTTCAGATTGTGCTGCATCTAAAGTCGCATCATCAACTGTTTTTGGTTGGTTTTTGAACTTGCTGTCAACTGTAAACTTGATTGGATCAACGGCAGCTCTCGTGCGGAGGTAGTACATACCTGTCTTGAGTCCGCGCTCCCATGCGTAGAAGTGCATTGATGTAAGTTTCTTGGCACTTGGCTGCTCGACGAAGAGATTCATACTTTGGCTCTGACAAATAAACGCTCCCCGATCTGCTGCCATATCGATGATCACACGCTGAGAAATCTCCCAACTAGTTTTGTACAATTCTTTGATATGATCTGGAATCTCGTCAATGTGTTGTACGGATCCATTGGATGCCATCAATCGCTGCTTCATGTTATCATCCCAAAGACCAAGACCAACGAGATCTTTAAGCAAGTGCTTATTGACGACGATGTACTCTCCACTTAGTGTACGACGCGTGTAGATGTTACTTGTGTATGGCTCGAAGCATTCGTTGTTACCAAGGATTTGGCTCGTCGAAGCTGTAGGCATCGGAGCGAGAAGAAGTGAATTACGGAGACCGTTTTTCTTGATCTTCTTCTTTAATCCTGCCCAATCCCAACGGTCAGACGGCTTGACTCCCCACATATCATATTGCAATTCGCCTTTTGATGCAGGGCTGCCTTCGTATGATTGGTAAGTGCCTTCTTCTTTAGCGAGTTGGCAGCTTTCTTCAAGCGCTGCAAAGTAGATCGTCTCAAAGATGTCTTTATTCAGTTTGCGAGCTTCGTCGCTTGAGAATGGGTATCGCATTTGGATAAATGCATCTGCCAATCCTTGTACGCCTATACCAATCGGACGATGTCGCATATTGCTATTCTCAGCTTCTTTGACCGGGTAGTAGTTGACGTCGATGACTCGATTGAGGTTGCGCGTGACGATGCGTGCCACTTCACGTAATTTCTCAAAGTCAAACTTGCCTTTGTCAACAAACTTTGCAAGCGAAATACTGGCAAGGTTGCAAACTGCAACTTCATCTGGAGATGTATACTCCATGATCTCTGTACAGAGATTTGAGCTACGGATAACTCCGAGATTTTTTTGATTGCTCTTGCGGTTTGCAGCATCCTTGTAGAGGATGTATGGTGTTCCTGTTTCGATTTGAGCATCAAGGATTTTGAACCACAGATCTTGCGCTTTGACTGTACGCATCGCCTTGCCTTCAGACTCGTATTTATGATACAAAGCTTCAAACTCGCCGCTGTGCGTATCGTACAATCCAGGACATTCATTTGGGCAGAAAAGTGACCATTCCCCATTGTCTTTGACGCGCTGCATAAACAAGTCTGGAATCCAAAGCGCGTAGAATAAATCACGAGCTCGCATCTCTTCTTTGCCGTGATTCTTGCGAAGATCAAGGAATTCGTATACATCAGGATGCCATGGTTCTAAGTAGATGGCAAAAGCTCCTTTTCGCTTCCCACCACCTTGGTCTACATAGCGAGCAGTGTCATTGTATACTCGTAATAATGGGACAATACCATTGCTAGTACCACCTGTACCACGAATGTAGCTTCCTTTAGCACGGATGTTATGAATACTTAATCCAATACCACCTGCTGATTGGGAAATCTTCGCACAACGGCTTAAAGTCTCAAAAATACCGTCGATGCTATCATCAGTCATTGATAACAAGAAACATGAAGACATTTGAGGACGAGGTGTTCCTGCATTAAATAATGTTGGCGTCGCATGGATAAACCACTTTTCACTCATCATCGTGTACGTCTGCAGTGCAGACTTGATATCCTCTCCATGTATACCGATAGCAGCACGCATAATCATGTGCTGTGGACGTTCGACAACTTTTTTGTCGATGCGCATCAAGTAACTGCGATCTAATGTTTTGAACCCAAAGAAATCAAAATTGAAGTCACGAGCATGGATGATCGCTGAGTCAAGTTTTTCTTTGTTGTCTTGGATGATCTTGTGAGTTGTTTCGCTGATCAAGCCAGCTGCTTTTCCAGTCTTTGGATCTACATAATTGTAGAGATCATCCATTGTTTCGCTAAATGATTTTTTTGTCTCTTTGTGAAGGTTACTAATAGCGATACGTGCAGCAAGCATAGCATAATCTGGGTGCGACATTGCCATTGTTGCAGCGGTTTCAGCTGCTAGCTCATCGAGCTCTGTTGTCTTCACGCCATCGTATAGACCTGAAATAACTTTTTGAGTAATCTCTACTGGAGAAACGTGTTCGGAATTTAAGCCGTAGCAGAGCTTCTGGATTCTGCTTAAAATTTTATCAAAGCTGACCGATTCTTTGCGACCTGATCGTTTTACAACTTGCATTTATTTTATTTTAAAATGTTTTTGAAAAGAGGGATTTGCAGAGCCTTATTTATTTGGCTAGAAGTCTTCATCGAGTGAGAATGAACGTTCTTCACGATCAGTCATAACACCTGATTTTTGGTAGTCGCCGACTCGCTTTTCGAAGAAGTTCGTTTTTCCAGGAACAGAAATTAAATCCATCCAATCAAATGGATTGGTCGCACCATAGTGCTTTTCATTCCCAAGAGCGACAAGGAGGCGATCAGCGACGAACTCAATGTATTGCTGCATAAGTTCTGCATTCATTCCGATAAGTGAGACTGGAAGTGCATCTGTTACAAACTCCTTCTCACAGTCTACTGCTTCGACAATAATCGAAGTCAATTCTTCTTTTGGCAGCTTAGTTTCTAGCATGCTGTAAAGAAGACAAGCAAAGTCACAGTGCATTCCTTCGTCACGACTGATCAACTCATTGCTAAATGTCAAGCCATGCATAAGGTTACGTTTCTTTAACCAAAAGATGCTGCAAAAACTTCCACTGAAGAAGATTCCCTCTACGGCTGCAAATGCAATCAAACGGTGTGCAAATGAAGGAGCGTCTTCGATCCAACGCAATGCCCATGTTGCTTTCTTCTCAACGCAAGGCAGTGTTTCGATTGCGTTAAGCAACTGTGCTTTTTCTGCTTTGTCTTTGATGTATGTGTCAATAAGAAGACTATACGTTTCTGAGTGAATGTCTTCTATCTGAATTTGTGTTGCGTAGAATGAACGCGCTTCAGGTATTTGAACATCAGCATAGAAATTAATGCAAAGGTTTTCATTGACGATACCGTCGCTTGCAGCAAAAAAAGCAAGGACATGTTTGATAAAATGGCGCTCGTTATCATTAAGCTTTTCACTCCAATCTTTGAGATCGCTTTCTAAGTCTATCTCGTCTGCTGTCCAAAAGCAAGCAAGTGCTTTCTTGCGGAACTCCCAGATTTCATGGTATTCTATTGGAAAGAGAACGAAGCGGTTCGGGTTCTCTTGTAGAATCGGCTCTATTTTTGGATTCTCTGTCATAAAATTTTACGGATTTTAATCTGTGCGGTTCGTTTCTAATAGCTTTCAGAAACGAATTGTTTCAAAGCGACTCCAAAAATAGACTTGAAACGAGTGACTGCACAGACAGCTTTCTCCACTCGTGTGGAGAAAACTATCACAACACCAAAACAAATTATAACTAATTCAAGATCAACGAATTACACTACGTGTCGAATAATAATTCAATTGTGAAAAAGTGAAGCAAAAATGTGCAAAATCTCAGTCAAAATGTGAATAACCACATTAAAACCATCGGTTACGTCTACTCACTACAGCAAAAATAATCGAGATTAACACCGAAGCTATCCCTACAAGCCACATCGCATAAGCATTTGATTCTAAGCCACTTTTCAAATTCATTCCAAAGAAGCTTGTAATCAATGTCGGCACCATCAAAATGATTGTAACCAATGTGAGACGCTTAATCACATTATTCAGATTATTGCTGATGATACTAGCAAAAGCGTCCATCGTACCGCTCAAGATATTTGTGTACGTATTTGACATCTCTAATGCCTGACTATTGTCGATGATGACATCTTCAAACAAGTCATTTGCATCCTCTACGTCTCGAATACGCAAAACATCAGTGCGCTTCATTTTGAGTTTTAGCAATTCATTGCTGCTTAGAGCAGTTACGAAATAAACTAAGCTTTTCTCAATGTTGAGCAGCTCTTTCAATTCCTTATTTCGGCTGCTATTGTAAAGCTCACGTTCAAGCAAATTGCGACGATGATTCAAATCCTGCAAGCAGCTCAAAAACCGAATAACATTAGCTTCAAACACTTTGAGCACAAATAAACCGCGATCATTCGGATTCAAACCACGGACTCGCTTTTCAGTAAACTTATTTAAGATCGGATTATCATAACGAGAAATCGTCACAACGTGATCTGGAGTCAAGATGATACCAATCGGTACCGTAACATAAAACGACGTATTGAGCGGATCAATGTCATTGACGATCGGCGTATTGAGAACGATCAAGGTCACATCATCTTCAATCTCATATCGACTCCGCTCATCGATATCCAGCGAATCTTGTAAGAAGTCAAGCGGAATACCTAATCTCTGGCTCAGCGTATCAAGCTCCTCAGGATTGACAGGCGGAGTGATATTGATCCAAGCAGCTTCATCTGCTGAATCAGTTTGTCTAACCTGAGCTTCTTGATATGTGTACAAGGTGATCACGCCGCAAGATACAGCCAAGTACATTGCTCAAACCATCTTTGGAGGTTGTTGTATATCGCTCGTAATTCGCTTCAACTCCTCAGCAACTTTCACATTTCGGTTCGACCATTTAAGATCTAGACCATTCGATAAACGCCACCAATCTTCGACCAAATCTCCTTGCTGTTCAAAATTAAATGACAACATATAATCAGCTGATTCTAAGCCTTTTAGTCCACCATAATTATACCCTTCATTAGTCTGTTGAGCAGCCAATGCACGAGCAATGTACAGTGCACCATAATGCTGATATTGCCAAACATGGACGAGTTCATGTACAAATGTTGCGTCACTCATTCTAACCCAACAATTGATTGTGTTCATTCGGACATAAGCAATCTTGAGCCGACGAGCGATGAAATAAGAATTTGCATCAATCCGAACCGCTGAGAAGTCCAAGGAATCACCAAAGACTTCTCTTGCTATTACCAATTCATATTCTGTCAATCTTCTAATGCGCGGCTCACTCAAGCGCATTAAAGTCTCAACAAACTCACCGACAAAACAACACTCAGCTCCAAGAAGCAACCACTCAAACCACCACCATGCACTTAGTACTCGCTTGTAAGGCGTCTGCCATGACACAAATCGTAACATTCGCTCGAGCCGCTTGAGCCATTGACTCATGCCCCAACGCCACACAGCAGCTATACCACGATCATATTCATACGACTCATTCACAATTCTGCAATATCGTCAAATACAAGAACAATGAACATGATGTTGGGCCATCCCTCGCCTACTTCGTAGACTTCGGGTCGCTATGTTTCGTGGCTCACTAATCGTTCGGCCGCTCGCTCTGCTCGCGTCTGGCTGTCGCCACCACTCCACAGCGCTTGTCCTAAAAACAACGAATCAAATCAATAGAAAAAACACATGTCTATATACCAGTATTAAGTCGTTGAGAAAAATAAAACTAACAGTAACCTCTAATATTAATGCAACTCCTTTACTAAATTTCAATTTAATTTTGTTGATCTACTGAATTAATATCAAATGGTGAAACTTTCACAAAAACACTGGTCGATAAAACTCAAGTATTCATCGTGTTTCATGTTTTTCTAATTAATAAAAAAATACTTTTACAAAGACATTAGGACATACTCTAACTATTTTTTAATAGGTTAAAATAGCAACACATGAAATATTTCAAGTTTTTACTTGGGGTGATCTTTGGCTTTTCGCTCACCATCCTGATCACTTTTACTATACTTTATTCTATTGGTTTTATTGGTTTTAGCTAGTTTATTATGTTTAAGAAAGGATTTATTATCGGAATTATTCTCGCACTAATCGTAGTAGCGATAGGAGGAGCGTTAGTTTACAAAATTGATGCAGACTCAAAGAAAATGGACACTGTACAAGTCCAAAATTTAAAGTATACAGATTTAGATGGCAATTCTGTTACGCTTGATGATTTTCGCAGGGAAAAGCCAGTTCTTGTCAACTTTTGGGCAACTTGGTGTGCACCTTGTGTTGCTGAATTTCCAATCATGAATGAAGCAAAGAAAATATTGGGCGATGAAATTACTTTTGTCGTCGTATCAGATGAGTCGAATGAAAAAATAGAGAAATTTGCAGCAAAACATGACTATAATTTCGTTTTTCTAAAAACCGAACGACTGATTCTAAATGGAATTACTTCATTACCCCAAACATTTGTATTGGACAAAGATTTAAATAAAGTAAAATACCATTCTTCAAAATTTGATGACCCCGCACCAGTTTTGGCTGATTCGATCCGACTGTGGCTCGAGAATTAAGAAACCATTATAATCTGGCTGAGGGATAGAAGGCGTTGTTTGAACTCTGCGTGAATGCAATGAACGTAGAGAGAGTGCCGGATAGCCCGACCGCGAGCCGAAGGCAAGCGGGCAGCCCCTACTCTTTATTGTTTAATTCTTGTTGTATTTGCTTGGTCGTCTTGCGGCTGCCGTCATGGCTCCAGCCTGGCGGCGCAAACATATATCCAAGCAAATGTCGAGGATGATTGATGACATCTTTCAATAGAGCCGCCCACTCGTGCGTAGCTATTCGGAGCGGATTAAATGTGTCGATATTAGTAGTCAAACCGTAAACTGGCCGCTGCTTTTCTTCTTGAAATGTACCAAATAATCGATCCCAAATAATTAAAATTCCGCCATGATTTTTGTCGAGATATTCGAGATCGCTGCCGTGATGCACGCGATGATGCGACGGCGTATTGAATACAAATTCAAGCGGCTTCGGTAATTTGTCAATCGCTTCTGTATGAATCCAAAATTGATAAATCAAACTCACGGACTGCATCATCAAAATCATGAACGGATTAAATCCGACAAGCGGCAACCACAACCAAAACACAAATGCACCGCTAAACTGTCCTGTCCATGTCTGGCGCAAGGCCGTGCCAAGATTATATTTCTGGGAGCTGTGATGAATCACATGCGATGCCCAAAAGTATCTGACTTCGTGCGACAAGCGATGAAACCAATAATACGAGAAGTCATCAGCAAAAAACAACAGCAGCCAAACCCACCAATGCCAACCGAGATCAAAAATCCGATACTGATACAAAAATGTCATCACGAGCAGCATCAATGCTTTTGCAAATCCGCCGAGTAAAACATTTCCAATACCCATCGACAGACTGCTAAACGTATCCTTAGCAACATACCAATCACGCTGCTGATGCACATGCACGGCAACTTCTGCTAGTAGTAGAAGCAAAAAAAACGGGATCGCCCACAGGATGATATTCGGTAATTCCATATCGAACACACAAATTACGTCAGATCAAGAATCGAACAATTGACAAAAGGCAATTGATTGTATGACTTGTCATACTTTTAGTGCTTCATTCAACTTGAAAGCATGAAGCGCATCCCTTTACATTGGCAAATTCTTGGCGGCATGGTGTTCGGCGTCCTCGTCGGATTCATTTTCGCCTACTTCGAACTCAACCAATTTGTCACTGATTGGATCAAGCCATTTGGAACGATTTTCATCTCTGCGCTTAAGTTGATTGCCATCCCTTTGATTTTTGCCTCGCTCGTCAAAGGCATCAGCGATCTTAAAGACATCGCCAAGCTCTCCAAAATCGGCATCCGCACCATCGGGATTTATCTTTTGACAACTGTTTTTGCAGTGACGATTGGTACGACTGTGGTTAATGTCTTCAAACCAGGCAAGCTCATCACCGAAGAAACCCGCACCGAACTCGTAGAGAAATACGCTGGTGATGCGGAGAAACGTCAAGAAGCAGCTGCTGAACAAAAAGGCAAAGGTCCGCTTCAAGCAATGGTTGATCTCGTACCGCAAAATTTCTTCAAAGCAGCAAGCGGCAATGGCAATATGCTGCAAGTCATCGTCTGCGCGATCTTCTTCGCTATAGCAATGGTTCTCTTGCCGCCACACAAAGTCGAAACCGTCAAATCCTTCTTTGACGGGCTCAATGAAATAGTGCTCAAGATCATTGACTTAATTATGCTGTACGCACCATTTGGCGTTGCAGCTTTACTTGCGGCTTTAGTCGCTGATGCCCCCGGCAAAGACATGTTTTTGGCATTAGCAGGATATGCTCTTGTCGTTTTGGCAGGTCTTGGCTTCTTGATCTTCGTTTTGTACCCAACGATTGTTGCACTATTCGCTAAGCCTAAGAAAGGCTTCTTTGCTAGTTACTTCCATTTCTTCAAAGGTATTTCGCCAGCGCAGCTGCTTGCATTTAGTACAAGCTCAAGCGCAGCAACGCTTCCTGTCACGATGGAGCGCGTCGAAGAACATCTTGGCGTCGAGAAAGAAGTTGCCAGCTTTGTCCTTCCAGTCGGCGCGACGATTAATATGGACGGCACAAGTCTCTACCAAGCCGTAGCAGCCATATTTATTGCCCAAGCATTTGGGATGGATCTCACGCTTATGCAGCAGCTCGGTATCATTATGACGGCTACGCTCGCGAGCATTGGCTCAGCTGCCGTTCCTGGTGCAGGTATGGTCATGCTTGTCATCGTGCTTGGTTCGGCAGGTATACCCGAAGCTGGTCTCGCCTTGATCTTTGCAGTCGATCGACCGCTTGATATGTGCCGCACCGTCGCCAATGTCACAGGCGATGCAACTGTCTCGATGGTCGTCGCAAAATCAGTAGATAAACTTGGCGATCCAAAACCTCAAAATTGGGATGACCATCTCGCAGAAGCCTAGTCTAAATCTAAAAATCCAAACATGTCAGATTCTCTCGAAAACCTGCTCGGCGTCGGTAGCCGAGTCAAACATCCAGCATACGGTGACGGTGTCATCATCAGATTGCAAAAAGCAGCCTACGAAGTGAGCTTCATGCTCTACGGCATCAAGCCCGTCGGCAAAACATTTACAGAATGGGAAGTCGTCGAGCGCATTGAGCCATTTGATGAAGTCTCCTTCTCTCCGATCGAAGAAGCACTCGAACGCGTACTCACGCGTCACATGGATATCGGAAAAGTCATTTCTCTCGGCGATAAATGGAAAGGCGGCACGCTTTCGCTTCAACCAGAAGACGAAAATCTTCAAGCCAAGGAAATGCCTGTCGAGACATTTTTTAATAAAATTATCATGATACGCGATCGCGTGCGTGTCATGGAGCAGCGTATCAATAGCAGCAATCTCACCGAAGAAGAAAAAGTCAATCTCCAACAATACATCACACGTATTTATGGCTCATTGACCTCATTTAATGTATTATTCAAATACAAAGACGATCACTTCAAAGGAGCAGGTCGCAAGATTGATTATTAATGTAATTATGGGCCATCATTTTTCTATTTTGTTTAACCCATCCTAAATCCTTCCCTTAAAAAGTGAAGGACTTTAAAAAGAAGAATTTTACGGAAAACAAAATAGAAAAATGTCGCTATGCT
>JAHDHF010000057.1 GCA_020631455.1 Saprospiraceae bacterium | reverse complement strand
CGGCTGTGTCGAAAAGAAAAAAACAACAAACCACTTGGTTTTTAACACAGTTCATTTCATATTGTGACACTGTCACCCTTTTGGGGTTCTATTCATTTATAATCTCGTGCTAGAATAATTTCAGCCCTTTAGGCTGTCAGTGGCTGAGGGATAGTAGGCAGCGCGAGTGAATGAAATGAGCGAAGCGGATTTTATTACTATAATTTTTACTTGTCATGCCGCACTCCGTTGCGGCATCTTTTGGTAGGATAGTACACAAAGACCCGCAATGGAGTGCGGCATGACAATGATCAAACAAGCAATAAAAGCTAGGCTACCGTACTGCCGTATAGCCCGACCTCGCGCAGCGAGGGCAGCCCCAATTTATTAGTGAGAAGAATGAAGTGCAAAAAGCCCTTTGACGTATTTCGAGTTTTTAGTTTGTCGAAATGGAAGATGCTGAAAAATATATTCTGAGACATCGTCATACTCGCGATCATATTTGACTTCGAGTATTGTATCATTATCATGTGCATGATAATTTATAAAATTATTCGGATGTTGATATTTCATATCGCGATCTATCGTCAATCTAAATTTTTGATCAGGCGAAGAATAATAACTTCTCGTGTATGAGTTGAGCAGCTTCGGCTCTAGAGATGTTTGTACTTGTTTTAAATTTTGAATACTCTGCGTTGCCTGATCTATTTCTTGTAATGAAAATGCAGGAATAGAAAATGATTCTTTGACTCCGAGTTGATTCGTTTTAATTTTTATTTCGAGCTTCGGGTTTTGGATATTGTATACATTATCACCGTACCATCTGACTCTAAACTTTTTACGATCGGCTATACCGATGACATTTTCATTAAACGTCGTGAGCCCTAGAGTGTCAAAATAAATATTATGGATCGAGCGGTCAGGATATAGACGGTACAGTCCAGCAGGATGCAATTTAATAAGCTGCTCGACCTGCCACCACTTGAGATGTTCGATTCGATATTTTCGTTCGTACCTCAATTATTCAGGAAGTGAAATTGTTGATTGATCATCTTTGTCAGTGAGCGAAGTGTATGCATCAGCAGTAAATTGTTTAACCGTAATTGTGCCGCCACCATATTCTGGTTTTTTCTGATAAGCCGCAAATGCAGTTTTACAATTATTAAGATTGATATTTTCAATAGTCAGCTGCGACAGGTCTTTTGACGCAACGCCGATGACAGCTCCGTCGACTTTCGTATTTCCAGATATAGAAACAGTTGCTTGTTCGCCGACACTTATTCCTTTATCGCCTGCATTTTCTATTAAACAGTCATGGATAGAAATAGTACTTGTCGAGAAATCCATCCCATCATTTCCTGTTGCTATGAAGCGGCATTCTTGTATCTCTCCAGTGCAGAAGTCTGCGTCAAATCCATCTGAAAATGTATAACTAACAACAGAATTTTTCATGACAAAATCCGAGCGAATGATATTCAATCCATCTTCGCAATGATTTTTTGTGAATTCACAGTGTTTGATTGTTACATCAGATTCGTACAGTGTGACAGCTCCAGTGAGTGTCCAGCCTTCGTAATTTAATGTATTCAAGTTGCTGAATTTGACATAATTAAATTCAGAAGCTTTTTCTGCTTGCAAAATGGTAAATCCTTGAGCTGATTTGTCGGATGACTCTATAAAGATTGGCTGCTCAGCTGTGCCATACATTTGAATAGGCGAGTAACTGATAAATTTTGCTTTATTGATAATGTCAAGTTGAACACCAGCTTCAAAAATGACTGAGTAATTTTCTGGGATTAAAATATCATTTGAAACTTGATGCTTGCCTTGCTTAAATACAATTGTATTATTGCTTACTGAATAAATATCATTGGATTTGATCTTGAGATTTTCGAAGAGTTGAATTCTAGGAATATCAAGAGTTGGTGCAGCCCATTTCGAAATTGGACTTGTAAATACTGAATCGATTCCAGGTACTTTATAAAACGTATGTGTTGCTTTAGAATTTTCTTTGACTTCTACAAATTTAGGAGTCGATCCTGTCTCATAAGCTGGCAGAAATACTGGCTTGCTTAATGGAAAATAAAGCGTTTTATCATCAAGCCCAAAACCTACTACTTCAAGCGGAGTATGATGGTAATTAACTACTTGAAAATCGATGCTGCCTTCTTGGTTTTCAGGACGAAATGTTTGGAGTGTTATTTCGCCGCCAGTAGGTAGAATTCGAAAATGTATATCACGTGCTCGATTGACAAATGTATTTGTGGTAAATGAATACTTTGGTTCATCCTCTTGTATTAAGGCAATACGTTGCTGGACGTCATAATCTAATAAAGCGAAATACGACTCTATCTTTTGAGGCGTAGTATACTGATACAAATACTTGTAGTAATATGTAACGAATTTTTGGTCTGTAAAAAGCGATTTGACAAATTGCTTTGTGTCATTCACATCATTTGAAAGTATATCATAACCGAGATACAACTGCTTGCGAGGAGAATAATTAGAACCGTCATACCCAATTGGCTCAAGCAGACTTGTGACAGGATTATAATAAAAGCGTTGGTTATGCCAGCGTGTGCCATGATAAGCTGCCATGATATCGACGATCGCATAATATTGCGCGAGTTTTTCGACATCAAATACTTGACTCGCTGCTAATTTTCCAGACTTATAGTTCACTAAAAGATTTTGAGCAATCTTGTATTGATTTGCTAGTGTTGGATTCTTAAATGTTTTATTTTCTTTAAACGGACGAACAGGTGATGATTCGTATGCTTCTCGATCCTCAGTTTGAGATATTTGTAAATGATCGTACGCCTGAATACCTCTGACTTTAATGTCCCACATTCCATCCTCTACGAGTCTCAAGATTGGTCCCTCGCGATATTGTTTGTATTCTAATAGCTGCTTTTCAAAATGCTCTTCGAGTGCGTAAATACCTTTGTAGGTATTATTTTCATAGAATCGGATAAACTCGTATCGAGGCGTCAAAATATCGTGTTCTTCAAACAGTTGATGTAATACCCATTCATAGAGATGTCCGCGAGTTTTTGGTTTTTGAATGTTAAATGTGACAAGACGATTCCAAGTTTGATCGTTTTCGACTCGTATTCGATACGAGTGATGGCCAGCAGCAAGATGATCCATCCAATCGCCTTTTAATCGCATAATGATCGGAGTAGTTTTTTCTTGTTCTTGTATTTCTGCTTTAGCCCAATCATTGTCTGATGAACGAAGAATAAAGTCCTTGTGCTGCGATTGTATTTTTTTCTGAAATTTTTGTTTCGCTTTTTGCGGGATATTTAAATATAATGTTTTGACTTCAAAGGCTGATTTGTCATCTTGTTTGATTAGCCGAATTTCGAGATTATCAAAATAGACAGGGAAGTTGCCCATTTCTTTTGCAGTGGGCGCAATTAAAATATGTTTTTCTGGTGCAATTTGATAATCAGGAATTGAAAACGTCGTCCGAATAAGTTCCCAGTCGCCTTTGGAATCAATAATTGCACTTTTGATAACGGAGGCTTTAAAATCGGATTGTGGAACAATCTCAATAGAAGCTGCAGTACGAAATGTACGCTTGACCCAAACACTCGCTTCATATACGGAGCCTGGTTGGGGCGCATACAAACGATACGACATTCCGCGAGGTTGGGTTTCAGTTACTTTAGAGCTTTTAAATCCTTCAAAGGCAAAATCATCTGACTGTGTATTCCCATACTCAAAAAAATGTGAGCCGCGTACAAAGAGCTTTTCATCATGTAAAACTTCTGCTCCACAAAAAATTGAATACTCTGAATGCTTTGAATTAAATTTTTCATACGACTTATACACTTTAAGTATATAAAGTCCGAGCGCTATAAGCGCAATAAAGCAAAGTAGTAGAATTGATCGACGCTTAATGTTGCGACCTGTATGTGATGATAACTTCACGATTTACTGAATTCTATAATTAACCAACTAAATCTGGCTGGTCGATTATTGAAAACGTTGTTCCGGCCGATACATTCTTGATTTCGTTTTGTGCTTTTGTAATATGCTCAAGCGAGTCAGCTTTGCATAAAAACGACAGTTGAGTAGTATCCTGGAGTTGGTCAAGTCGTTTGAGCTCAACGTTTTTAAAATGCTTAGTCAGGATGTTAGCGAATGTTTGCACATCTGTATTGTCTGAAGAGATATTGACGTAAATAGAATCTTCGCTTTTAAAGGCTTTTTTGCCGCCGATTTTTTTGACAATAAATAATAAGAAAAGAATAAAGACTGTAGCGACAAGTGCGAGGATTGGTTGATTGTCTCCTGTGGCTAGTCCAATACCAATCACAAGAAATAAATACGTTAATTCTTCTGGGTCTTTAATCGCAGCTCGAAAACGAACAATCGATAAAGCACCGACAAGTCCGATAGCCAGTGCAAATGACGATTTGACAATACTAAAGATGAGCATTGTCGCTAGTGCGAGCAGGACAAAATTGGCTGCAAAGCGCTTTCTATTCGAAATAGCGTTGCCGTATCTTACATAAAATGATTTGACCGCAAGCGATAAAAGTGTCGCCATCAAAGCATTAATCAAAAAATCAACAAGATTAATTGAGGTGTTAAAATCTGTAATTTGACTCTTAAAAAATTCTAAGAAATCCATAGAAATTGTCTTGCTAGGGTAAGCCGCAAATGTACGTCATGTGTAAGACATGAATAGCTTTGGTCTACTCCTAATGGCTGAGGGATAGGAGCAGCGCGAGCAAGGCGAGCGGACGCCTAGCGAAGCGCAGGCGGCTAGGCTACCGTACTGCGGATAGCCCGACCTGAGCGAAGCGAAGGGCAGCCCCAAATAATCAATAGCTTACATCCATGTATTGACGACGCGATCGAGCTTGTCAAGATAATCTGTGGTATAGTGCAGACCTCGACTCTCGCGGCGCATGGCAGCTCCTTTGGTGATGAGATAGCTGACGGTGATCATATTGCGCAGCTCGCACAACTGTGGTGAAATTGTCGTCTCTGCGTAAAGCTCTTCGGTCTCGACATACATGAGATGAAGGCGATCGAGCGCGCGCTCGAGTCTGACATTGCTACGTACAATACCAACATAGCTGCTCATGATGGCTTTGACTTCTTTGCGGCTTTGAGTGATCAGGACCATTTCATTTGGCTTGGTCGTGCCTTCTGCATCCCAAGCTGGCACTTGCGGCGGTGTTTGCAATTGGTCAAACTCGTCATCAATCGCTAAGAAAATACGATGTGCAAAGACCATCGCTTCGAGGAGGCTATTGCTTGCAAGGCGGTTGGCCCCGTGAAGGCCAGTGCAAGTCACTTCTCCGCAAGCGTAGAGATTTTTGATCGAGCTGCGCCCATCTTCGTCTGTCGATATACCGCCACAGGCATAATGACAGGCAGGGACAACAGGAATCATATCATCCATCGGATCGATTCCTCTGCTTCTGCAATGATCGTAAATTGTCGGAAAATGCTTGACAAAACCTTCTTTGTCAAGATGGCGGCAGTCGAGATACATATGCTCGACACCGTGCACTTTCATTTCGTTGTCGATCGCGCGAGCGACAATGTCACGTGGAGCAAGCGATTCACGCTTGTCGTAGTGCTGCATAAACTGCTCTCCGTCGTAACCTTTGAGAATGGCACCGTAACCGCGCACAGCTTCTGAAACGAGAAAATCTGGCGTGCCATGCGTCGGATCGTAAAACGCCGTAGGATGAAATTGCACAAACTCCATATTGGCAACACGACCATTGGCGCGATACATCATCGCGATGCCATCACCAGTTGCGATGATCGGATTGGTTGTGTTTTGATAGACTTGACCAATGCCACCAGCTGCCATGACAGTAGTCTTGGCAAGGATTGCATCGATGTGATTGTTTTCTTTGTTGAGCGCATACACGCCGTAGCATTCAATACCGGGAGTCACGCGATTAATCCACTGTCCAAGATGGTGCTGCGTGATGATCTCGATCGCAAAATGATGCTCCAGCAATTGGATGCTCGGATGCTGCTTGACTTGCTCAAGGAGTGCGCGGAGCATTTCCCAGCCAGTCAGATCTTTATAATGCAGAATTCGATTCTCTGAGTGGCCGCCCTCGCGCCCGAGATCAAAATCATCGCCATGCTTGTCAAAACGCGCGCCCCAATCGATGATTTCGCGGACGCGCTCAGGGCCTTCAGTCACGACTATGCGCACGATGTCTTCATCGCAAAGTCCTGCTCCAGCATCAAGCGTGTCAGCGATATGGCTCTCGACACTGTCATTTTTGTCCCAGACAGCTGCTACGCCGCCTTGCGCATATTTCGTATTGCTTTCGCTATCATCGGTCTTTGTCAAAACGATGATATTGGCTTCAGGTCGTTGAGTCGCGAGTTTGAGTGCGAGCGTCAGCCCAGCGATCCCAGCTCCTACCACAAGTACATCACATTGCATCCGACAATGTAGCACGACATCTTCAATTCTGAAAGTTTGATTTTGATGGGCCATGCTGCTCACTATGATCGCAGCACCGCGCTGGTCCAGGGTTTCGCTATTCGCTCATCACATCGCTGCGCTCGTGAGCGCTACGCGCCCCTTTCCATCGCTTGTCCAAAAAAGAAAGGGCGAAACTCTCTGAGTTTCGCCCTTAGAATGATCAAAGATCAATTGATTGTTATTGTGCTACTGGACGCGACACGACAAAGTTGGCTGCCCAATATCCAGGGCGCATACCACTAGCTTTTGCTTCTGGGAATCGCTTGTGTATAGCGATACGGTTTTTTGAAGCAGACAAGAAGATGTACGGTACTTCTTCGTGGATTTCAGCTTGAAGCTCTTTGTAGAGCACTGCACGCTTGTCAAAATCCATTTCCTTACGGAGTTTGTCAATGATTTTATCAGATTTTGGGCTACCGAATCCAACATAGTTACTTCCGTCAGCGATCGAGTTTGTGTGCCAGATCTGTGATGGGTCGCTCTCGAGAGGACTGCTGATCCAAGAGAGGATCATTGCGTCAAAGTCTTTATTTTTGACATCTTCTAGGAAGACTGACCAATCTTTACCGACTACTTTGATGTCGATTCCGATATTACGAGCTTTCTCTTGGAAGATGAGGCAAGCAGTTTCGCGAGCTGTGTTTCCAGTATTAAAATTAATCTCAAAGCTGAAATCAGTCTTTTTACCATCGATCATTTTATCAAGGATCTTGTCGCCGTCAGTATCCTTCCAGCCTGCTTCAGCTAAGAGCGCTTTTGCTGTCTCGAGGTTGTGGTCATAAAGTTTTAGATCTTTATTGTAGAGTTTCTCTTTGATCGGATGGATGATTGATGCGACACGCTCACCAAGACCATATGCAGTTGTACTGATAAACTGATCAACATCCATTGTATGTGCAAGTGCTTTTCGTACTTTCTTGTCTTTTAAGATTTTATGGCGTGTATTTAAGCCAAAATACGTATACGCAAAAATTGGTGGCGTATGTGGGTTGAATTTTTCTTTGAAGCTTTCGCTGCCTTTTAGATCGACAAAGTCTTTTGCCCTGATGCTTTGCATACAGTCAAGTTCTTCGTTTTTGAGCGAGACGACTGCACTAGACCAATCATTGATCGTCTCATACACGAGTTCATCAGGTGAATTTGTGAAGTGATGATTTGCATCAGCATACTTTTCGCCCCACCAGTCTTTCTTTTTCTTGAGTACAACACGTTGCTTGACATCCCAGCGATCAAATGCATACGGTCCAGATCCAACAATTGTTTCGCGCTGATATTTCGGAGAGTTAAATTGCTCTGCAAATTCGTTGAGAATGTTGTTGTTTGCGAGTTTATCAGCATCTTCTGTGAGCTGCTTGACAGTAAATTCTTCTAGAAGCCCATCTGGATCATAAACGTAAGCAGGCAAAATTGGCAAATCCATAAATGCAGCTGTCGCTAAGAAGTACACATCACAAACAGTCGTGAATTTTCTTGGATTGTCTTTGTCTATAATGACTTCTTGTACGAGCTCAAGATATGGCTTGAGATGAGCACAGTCTGTCTTTGGCGCTTTGATCGTTTTTAGTGAAAACGCAACGTCTTTTCCTGTGATTTGCTCACCATTGTCCCATTTTGCTCCTTCGCGGATTTCCCAATCAATGATGAGTTTACCGCCTTCTTCTTTGACTTCAGGAACTTTTGCTGCGAGTACAGGCTCCATCTCGTATGTATCATAGTTGATATGGACGAGATATTGGAAGACATGGTACTGAATGACAGTAGCTGTATTGTCAGATGAATTGACAGGGTTGAGCTGCTTAGGATCACTGAGCGCGTGTAAGACGACTGAGTTGCGTGTGCTAAACTCAGCATTGCCACTGTCTGATCCGCCTGAAGTTGATGATTCGCTACCGCCGCATGACCAAAGTGCTAATGCACAAATAGCGACAAGCGCAAGCATCCAAGAATTGTTACGAAACATGTTAGAGTGTTAAGGTTTTTTGTGAGATGAAAGATTTATTGACCATAAAAGTACGACGCAATCATGTCTAGTAATAAATATGATAATAGTGATACGAAAGCTGCTTGGACAAGCGCTGCGAAGTGGTAGCCGCTAGGCTAGACGCGAACAACGTGAGCGGCCGAGCGAACAGCGAGCCACGGAGCATAGCGACCGCGACGAGTTTTGCGAGGCGCGGATGGCCCCAAAGGAATCTCTTAAATATCTCTGACGAGATGCGGATGAGTTCGCCAGTATTGTATCATGTCCTTGATCGTGGTGCGGATATCGTATTGCTGGGTCCAGTTGGTAGCGTCTTTGAGGCGAGAGACGTCGCCAAAAATGATCGGTTCATCAGACGGGCGAAGGAGCGATGGATCGACATGTGTTGGGATTTTGACACCAACTTCTTCTTCGAGTATCGGAATGAGATCGCCGATGCGATACGTTTTGCTGCCGCAGATATTGTAGACTTCGCCTGGAGTTCCTTTTTCTGCTAGTAGGAGAAGCGCCGCCACGAGATCGCGAACATCTGTAATTGCTCGAATCGAATCGAGATTACCGACGCGCATGGAGTCGAGTTTGCCCTGGCTAATGCGGACAGCTCGCTGCGTAAAGTCTGAGAGGACGTCATTTTGCTTGCGTGGACCTGTCGTATTAAAAATTCGAGCACGAATACAGCGAATCTTATCATTATAATGATACTGGTAGGCTAGTAAGTCTTGTCCAACTTTACTCACACCATAAGGATGGAGTGGGAGTAAAGCTGCTTCTTCTGTAATTGGAGTGTTCTCTGGAGTCAAACTTGATCCATACTCAGCACTACTGCATGCGACGACGACCATTGGGTCGTATTCTGGATGCTGAAGGCGAACTGTTTTGATCGCTTCAAAAATATTGGCTGTTCCTGTAATGTTGATCTCGATTGTTTCGGAAGGGCGATCCCAAGAAACTGTTGGATAACTCTGAGCCGCTAAGTGCATGATGACTTGAGGCTTGAATTTCATAATGAGTCGCTCGACATGTGCTGCATACCGCACATCGCATTCAATAAGATTCGCCTTAACTGATATGTCGCGAATGTCAGTTGTCGGCTTAAAATATGTACCGACGATATCGTCTTGCCCAATAGCTGAGAGCATATCGACCATGTGCGAGCCGACCATGCCGCCGACGCCAGTGATGTAAAGTGAAGTTTGTTTCATGTGCTTTATGTAGAGCGAAGATAGACGAACGACTAGATGTATCCGATGAATAAAGGGTTTCTTACTGTGACGTTAATAAATTATCTCGTCAAACGAATGTATAGCTGCGAATGCGGAGCTTACGTATCTATCATCCTCATTAAAAGACCATCATTATGGCAAACATTCTAGACGAACTCTCAGGTTTAGTCACACCATCACTCCTCAATCAAGTAACAAGCTTTACGGGTGAAAGTGACTCAGCAGTCTCTAAAGGACTCAGCGCACTTTTACCAAGCCTCATGGGCGGCCTTGTAGACAAAGCTGAAACTGGCGGCTCTGGTTTTACCCAGATTTTTGATATGCTCAAAGGCTCTAACAGCCAAGGCATGCTTGATAATCTACCTAGCCTTATGAAAGGTGAAAGCGTAGCAGGCGTGCCAAGTGATGTCACTTCTGGGTTTATGTCAATGCTTTTTGGCGGTAAGTCAAATTCAATTGTTGATCAAGTATCTTCTTTCGCGGGCTTGAAAGGTTCTTCTTCTAATAGCCTTATGAAAATGGCGGTACCATTAGTCATAGGTTTCTTAAGTAAAAAAGTAACTGGTGGCAATATGAACGCGAGCGGCTTAATCTCAATGCTACTAGGTCAGAAGTCAAATATCATGAGTGCAATCCCAAGCGGATTTGGCTCTTTGCTTGGATTTAGTGGCTTAAAAGATGCAGTAAGTGGTGCTGCTAGTACTGTTACAAATACTGCTTCGGCTGCTGCTGGTACAGTAGGAGGTGCTGCTAGAGCAACTGCAAATACAGCTCGCAATGCTACAGCTGCAACTGTCGAGACTGGTAAGAAAGCTGCTTCAGGCGGACTTGGATTTTTAAAGTGGTTATTGCCATTACTTCTTCTTGCACTTCTCGGTATTTTCTTATGGAGAAGTTGTAGCGGATCTGTAGCTGATATGGCTGATAATGCTGCGACGACAATGGTCGATGGCGCTACTGATGCTGCCAATGCTGCCGGAGATGCTGCAACAGCAGGTGCAAATGCAGTTGGCGATGCTGCCAGTGCAGGTGCAAACGCAGTTGGCGATGCTGCCAATGCTGCTGGCGATGCTGCTGCAGGTGTAATCAATCGAGTCAAAGCTTCACTACCTGGTGGTGTTGAGATTGAAGCAAATGAAGGCGGTATTGAGTCGCAATTGATCGACTTTGTCAAAAGCAACAAAGCAATAGATAAGACAACATGGTTCAACTTTGATGCTTTGACTTTCCAAACAGCTTCAGCGAAACTCGATATGGAAAAATCAAAGCCGCAACTCGAGAATATGGTCAAAATCTTGACTGCTTATCCTAAGGTAAATCTCAAAATCGGAGGATACACAGATAGTGATGGAGATGATGCAATGAATCTCAAGCTCTCTCAAAATCGTGCAAATGCTGTCTTGGCTTACCTCATGGGCAAAGGCATCGGAAAAGATCGTTTGGCTGCTGAAGGCTTTGGTGAAAAATTCCCTGTTTGTGCAGCGAATGACACTCCAGAGTGTAAAGCTAAAAACCGTCGAATCGCAGTACGCGTAACTGCTAAGTAACACAACTCGCATTCTCAATTATAGAGAAAGCATGTCACCTGCTCTCGTCGAATGTTCGGCGAGAGCTTTTTTTCATCATTACCCAATCAAATCTGTACTTTTGTGCCGATGTCTCAACACGTCAATATATCGATTGTCGTTCCTTTGCTTAATGAAGACGAGTCGCTCCCAGAGTTGACAAGTTGGATTGCTCGTGTGATGGATGAGCATACATTCAGCTACGAAGTGATTTTCATTGATGATGGAAGTACTGATAATTCCTGGAATGTTATTCAAACATTGCAAGAAAAAAATCCAAACGTAAAGGGAATTTCTTTTCGCAGAAATAATGGTAAATCAGCTGCATTGCAAACTGGTTTTCAAGCGACAAAGGGTGATGTTGTCATCACGATGGATGCTGATCTGCAAGATAGTCCTGACGAAATACCTGAGCTGTATCGCATGATTACCCAAGATGGTTTTCATATCGTCTCAGGCTGGAAGAAAAAGCGTCATGATCCGCTGAGTAAAACAATTCCGACGAAATTATTTAATGCTGCTACTCGAGCGATGAGTGGCATTTATTTACATGATTTTAATTGTGGTCTTAAAGCCTACCAAGGAAAAGTCGCCCGCAGCATTGAAGTCTATGGCGAGATGCATCGCTATATTCCAGTTATAGCAAAATGGGCTGGATTTAAAAATATAGGCGAAAAAGTCGTACAACATCAAGCACGTAAATATGGCACGACAAAATTTGGCGGCCTAGAGCGTTTTATTAATGGATTGCTCGATCTCGTTTCTATTTCTTTTGTTGGCAAATTCGGTAAACGGCCGATGCACTTTTTTGGCTCGCTAGGTTTTTTCTCTAGTTTATTTGGAGTCTTATTGTTGCTTTATTTGTCAATAGATAAAGTATTCTTTTCGACATTTGGGATCGCTGATCGTCCATTATTTTATTTCGGAATATTATTACTCATAATTGGTTCACAATTATTCTTGACAGGCTTTCTTGCAGAACTTGTTATCCGTAATTCTTCGACGCGCAATTATTATCCAGAAGCATCTCGTCTTGGATTTACAGACGAGCGTGCTGAGCGTATTAAATAATAAGGGGCTGACCCTTTTGAATAAAAGCTCCTAGAAAAATCTCTAGGAGCTTTTATTCTTTCGGGTCGGGCTATTCGGCACTCTCTCCGAGTTCTCTACATTCACTCGGAGTTCAAACAACACCTTCTATCCCTCAGCCAAGAAATTGTTTCTACTCCCGTATAAATAGATAGAATTGTTCGTCTTCTATTATTGCAGGCGAAAAAGATATTTCTAGAATAAAATCGTCTAGTTTAAATCCAAGGTCTGCAAGAGATTCTGAGTTACAAATGAAGTAAGCTGCTCCTGTTTGCTGCTTGATTGAGTCAAGAGTATGGAGTACGAGTGTAGGTTTGAGTCTTAGGCGTCTTTGTGTGTCCCAAACGACAAAGTCTTGAGCTCTGTTGTCATGAGCGAATTGAATTGGCTGCTTGCGATACGTATTTATTGCAGCTGTTGTGTAATCAGGATATCCGAGTATTTGTTCTGATTGGATATTGTTGTTCGTTAAATATTCTGCTACGTTTTTCGAATGGCTAAATGGATGAATGAATTCTTGAGCAAGCGCATTTACAGCTGCTAGCAATTGTGCAATAAAAATGAGTGCTAAGAATCCTGTGCTTATTTTTTTGAACAATACTTTCTCAAAAAAGGAACTTGACTCCTCATTTTTAAAGATCGAAGCAATCCAAGCGGCCAAAATAAATACAAGTAAAAAATGGCCGAGATGACGGAATTCTCCTAGGAAGCGAAATGCTGTAAATGCGAACAATCCGAGTAAAATAAATCCGCCAGTCAATCGTGCTTGCTTTGAATGGCGAGTGAGAAATAACAATAAAATACAACTCAACATCACAATGAGCAGCTTTACTCCTAAATCAAACGGATCTGGTATAGCGTGTACAATACTCGAGTTGTGAAAATGAAAAAGTGAACTCGGTACTGGAATCCAAGTAGCAGCATATTCAGACAGTGCTGATTGAATAGCGACTAGTGAAAATTGAAACTGCCCTCCAAATTGTGCATCAGCTGGCCGTAGAATATCAATAAATGACAATGCAGCGCTCACTCCTAAAATACTAAAAGTTGCAACTCCGTTTTTTATGCTTTTATGGGAAACGGAAAACACAAGAAGTCCGCTTAATCCTGCTGCAATAATCCACGAGTAAATCGATACATGAAATAAGGCCGCCAAAGCACAAATTGAAAATGCGTATTTCTTTTTTTGAAGAAGGATTAATGCTGTAAAACTTAATAGAATACCAAGCGAATAACTTCTTGCTACGACTCCATATTCAAATAAAAAAAAGTAGCTAAAAAGTATGGCGATTTTTGCGATTAGTTTGAATGGCGCGTAGCGAAGTAGGAGAGTGGCTGCAGCTAGATTAATACTTGTATGTATGATTTTTACAACAAGTGTCGAGTCTGAAATCCAAGTACCCAAATGCAATACTAGAAACCAGAGACTTGGATGACCTTCGTACTTCGTTATTGTCAATAAATCAACAAATGAATCAGCAGATCGCGCTAAGGCAAAAGCTTGAATCTCGTCTCTCCACGGCTCATGAAAAACGACACCAAAAATTAAAACTAAAGCATAAGCAAGCAGCCATGGCAATACCTTTTTCCATGAAAGTAATGTCATCTGATCAGTCATACTCGTAGCACATCAGCGGCGTAGGGATGGTAAGGGGCGCGTAGCGCTCACGAGCGTCCCGACTACTCAGGAGGACAGCGATGTGATGAGTACACGAAACCCTGGACAGCCCGCCGCGTAGCGGACGCCCCTATTTTTCTGATTTGTATGTATCCAATCCGTACTTGTCGAGCAGATAGACGAGCGATGCCATAGCTGCCGCTCCGAGCTGGAGCTCGCGTTTATTGACAGCATCAAATGTGTCAATGTCAGTGTGGTGATAGTCGAAGTAACGCTGCGAGTCAGGAAGAAGACCAAAGAGGATTCCCTTCTGGCTGCGGAGACGCTTGACATCGGCTCCACTGCCGCCAGTTTTGATCTCAAGTCCGTATGGTCCGAGGAGTTTATTCCATTGGCTGACGTACTTGAAGTGCTTGACGTAGACATCTTCGTCAGCTTCTGTCGTAAATCCTCGCGGCGTGAAGCCTCCACGATCAGACTCAATAGCTGCAATGTGATATTCCTTATTGTCGTTGCTGGTATTGGCGTATTCTTTTGAGCCTTCTTGGCCGTTTTCTTCATTCATGAAGAGGACACAGCGAATCGTGCGCTTGGGCTTGTAACCCATCTTGCGCATCATGTACAAGACGTCCATGCTTTGCACACAGCCGCTACCATCGTCATGCGCGCCTGTGCCCATATCCCATGAGTCAAGATGACCGCCTACGACGATGATTTCGTCTGGCTTTTCGCTGCCTTTGATCTCGCCGATGACATTGTACGAGCGTTTGGGCGCAAGCATCATCGATGTGTTGCGGATATAGACGCGGACTTCTCCATTTTGGAGGAGATTGCTCAGTAGCTCTGCATGATTGGTGCTGACAGAAATGGCTGGAATTTTCTTCTTGGCATCATCGCGATAATAGCTCACGCCTGTGTGCGGCACATCATCGAGACGTGTTGTCATCGAGCGCACAAGCACAGCGACGGCTCCATACTTGGATGCTTCACTCGCGCCATAGACGCGCTGATCAACTGCACTACCATACGCACCAAACGTGCTGATCTTAGTATTGTCCATCGGGCGATTGAAGAAGACAATCTTGCCTTTGAGCTTTGCTGGGCCGAGTTTTTCGAGTTCTTCGATTGAGTGGACTTCGATCACAGCAGCTTGGACACCATTGACTCCGGTACCGATGCTATTGCCGAGTGCTACGGCGTTAAGATCAAAAGATCCCATCTGCGAATGCGTGATTCTGACAATTTCTTTGTCGCCGCGCACCCAATGCGGCACAGTGCATTCTTGGAGATAGACACGATCGAGCCCTAGGGTATCAAGCATTTGTCGTGTGTATTCAACAGCAGCCAATGATTGCGGCGAGCCACTGAGTCGACCGCCGATAGAGGTCAGATCTCTCAGCCATTCGTAGCCTTGACCATCGATGAGCGCAGTATTGTAGATCTCTTTGATGAAGAGCGCATCCTGGCGATCAGCTTCTTTGTCTTGTGCTAATAAACTTGACGCTCCGAGTCCAAGTAAAAGGAGCGTGATGAGGTAGAATTTTCGCATAACTCGAAGCTACTTTAAAAAGATCGACTCTTAAGAAGTTTGATTGAAATTATTTGGGGCTGCCCTTTCATAAAAAGAAGCTCCTAGAGAAAACCTCTAGGAGCTTCTTTTTATTTCAGGTCGGGCTGCAACCCTGAGTAGTCGGGGTCCGGCACTCTCTCTGCGCTCATGTCATTCGCGCAGAGTTCGGACAACGCCTTCCATCCCTCAGCCTTTTGACCATAGAGTTTATGGGATCGCGCATCGGGATGCACGATGACAAAAGTGTTGGACAAGCGATGGGAAGGGGCGCGAAGCGCTCACGAACGTATGTGAGTGATGAGCAAATAGCGAAACCCTGGATCAGCGCGGTGCTGCCAAACGGATGTGCGGCAGCATGGCCCCCAAAAATGGTTTACTCCATTCGCCAGTTAGGACGGAGCGCGTGTTTTTCGATTGTATAGTACCGATTTATGATTTCGTGTACTTCTTCTGGAGTGTCTACGAGCGTAAATAGATCAAGATCTTTTGGACTAATATTCTGGTGTTCTTCGAGCATCGTGTTCTTGATCCAATCCATCATGCCAGCCCAGTATTCTTTGCCCATGAGGATGACTGGCACGCGCTCGATCTTGCCAGTTTGTATGAGTGTGAGTACTTCAAAGAGCTCGTCAAGCGTGCCCATGCCGCCTGGCAGCACGACAAAAGCTTGTGCGTATTTGACAAACATCACTTTACGGACAAAGAAGTAATTGAAGTTGAAGACTTTATCAATGTCGATGTATGGATTGTGGCCTTGCTCCATCGGCAGCTCGATATTGAGCCCAACACTAGAAGTATTTGGTATTGATGATGCTCCGCGGTTGCCAGCTTCCATGATACCTGGGCCGCCACCTGTGATGATACCGTAGCCTTCTTTGGCAAGCAGACGCGATACATCGACTGCCATTTGATAGTATTTATTATCAGGCTTCGTACGTGCTGATCCAAAAATTGAGATGCACGGTTCGATTTTATTGAGACGTTCAAAGCTTTCTACAAATTCTGCGATCACCTTAAACATTGTCCAAGAGTTTTCTCCTTTGAGTTCTGACCAATGTTTTAGCTTCTTACTTGGAGGTGTAGATGTGTTTTGGATATCGTTTTCCATAGTTTTTGAAATCAATTTATTGTACGCGAATGTATGGCAAAAAACAAGCCCCGCTGTAACAGCGAGGCTTGCAAAAGAATGAAGTAACGTGC
>JAHDHF010000056.1:2262-16731 GCA_020631455.1 Saprospiraceae bacterium | reverse complement strand
TTTCTTGTTACATCTGCGCCTACATTCCCACAGTCATCAGCTATAGCCCATCTGTATGTTACTGTATTTCCAGCACACGGATCGGGTGTATATGCATCAACACTTGGAGTCACAGTAGCATTTGTACAATTATCAGATCCTGTTAATGTTTGTTGTGATGGTAGCGGATCATTACAAGCAATCGTACCTAATGCAGCAGGACTTGAATCAAAAGTTGGAGCTTGTGTGTCAGGTAAAACAGAAATTAATTGCTGTCGAGTATTGGATGCATTGCCAAAACAATCGCTTGTACCTGGCCAAGAGCGAGTTACTGTCCACCCAACACAAGGATCAGAACCGGATGCCACATCCACGGGCACACTAATTTTTGGAAATCCTTGATCACAATTATCAGTTACTTGTAGATTGCTTGCAGCTGGAACAGGATCATTACAAGCGATACTCGTATTTGCAGGAGCTGCCGCCATGACAGGATCTGTATTGTCTACTACAGTGAATGATGTACTTCTGACAGAAGGTCCTCCGCAGCCATTCCAAGTATATGTCACCCAATATGTTCCAGCACAAAGGCCGCTAGGATCAAATTGGGCAGTGGTCAAACCCTGATTACTGCCATTTCCTTGGAAGTTGACATTCGTTACACCAGGACCAGAAATGGTTGCTGTAGATGCAGATCCAGTATATGTAATATCGTATTCTCCAAATCCTGCACCACCATTATTGAATGAAAGACTGAGGCATTCACCAGCTGTGATAATTGCAGCACCATTACCATATGCACAACAAAAACCATCACCCCAAGAGTCAAAAATAGTCCATTGGATGTCTGAATTCGGATCGACTGTTTGCGATTGTACTTGACCTTGGGGATATGTACCATTACTTGTTTGTAAGGTATATGGACCACCAGAGCTTTGGATAACACCATTGACTAAGAAATTCCAAGTTGTTTCATTTCCATACCTGTCAGTTACGAGTGACATAGATGTTTCCATCAACGTTGTAAACGTGAGGCTCACAGGCGGTGCGTCACAAGCAATTGTTCCGCCAGTAGTAAACGTATGAACATACTGCGCTTGAAGAGCGACAGTATATAAAAAACATGTAAGTGAGAGTAGAATACGTGAATTCATACAGAGTTATTAAAATGTGCTTTCCAAGTTTACTGCATTTTGTTTAGCTATGCTCAACATTTTTAAATGGACAAATTTTTAAAATGGCTCAAGGATGGTAGGCAGTGGCACGAAGTGCCAGACCGTAGGGCCGAGCGTGTAGCGAGCTGCCGAACAGCCTGACCCGAGCGCATGCATGCAAGAGCGAGGGTGAGCCCCATATTAATGTTAAAAATAAAATAGGCGCCATGCTGCTCATTTCATTTCGCAGCACCGCGCTGTTCCAGGGTTTCGCTATCGCTCATCATGCCGATAGACGGCATGAGCGCTTCGCGCCCCTTCCCATCGCTTGTCGGGTAATGGTTAGCAGATTATGGAGTATCATTGTAGCATATTCTAATTTTAAGGTTTTTCTAGAGTTTTTACGTTTGACAATGGATTTTTACGAATTTGATTTTGAACCAGTCGTTTTTGATGGTATTGATGCAATGGGCTATGTAAATGCAACTCCCATACAAGAACAAACGATTCCTGCGATACAAACTGGAAAAGACGTCATCGGGTGCGCCCAAACAGGCACAGGAAAGACAGCTGCATTTTTATTACCAGTCATAAATGAATTAGCTTCCGATCCTAGCCGCCCAAAACGTATTTATACAGTTATTTTATCACCAACACGAGAGCTCGCTCAGCAAATAGATCGGCAGATAGATGCGTTTGGATATTTTACTGGTGTAGGCTCGCTTTCTATTTATGGAGGTGGTGCAGCAAAAGATTGGGATAAACAGCGGCAAGCACTCAGGCAAGGAGCAGATATAATTGTAGCAGCTCCTGGACGTTTGTTGTCTCATTTGCGTTTAAAAACAACTAAACTTGAGCATGTCGAATATTTTATTCTAGATGAAGCTGATCGTCTTTTGCAAATGGGTTTCCAAGAAGATATAATGGAAATAATTTCTTACCTACCTAAAGAAAGACAGAATCTATTTTTTAGTGCAACAATGCCTAAAGAAATACGCACATTTGCAAGAAAAATTTTAAATAATCCCATAGAAGTCAATATCGCAGTTTCGAATACTGCCGAAGGAATAACGCAACGCGCATTTTATACTCCAGATAATAAAAAGATTGAAAAAATAATTTCCTTATTAAAAGAATCTGATCGCTTGGAGTACTCAAGTATTATTATTTTTGCTGGGCGTAAAAAAACTGTGAGAGAAGTCAATGCAGCATTTAGGAAGCACAAAATTGAGTCTGCAATGATATCTTCTGATCTAGATCAAGATCAACGCAATGAAGTGCTCCGAAAATTTGCAAATAAATCACTGAAAATTATTGTTTCTACTGATGTATTGTCGAGAGGAATTGACATACAAGATATCGATCTTGTGATTAATTATGATGTACCAAACGATGTAGAGGATTATGTACATAGAGTAGGGCGCACAGCACGGGCTGCTTCTAAAGGAGAAGCAATTACGCTTGTTAATTCTAATGATAAACGTATTTTTAAACAAGTCGTTGATCATGTTGGTGATGATCGAATAGAGCATAATATCCAATTAAATAATCAATCAAGTAATAAAGGGAAATTATCGAATAGAAATAGACAATCGAAAAGATCAACCAAAAATCGCAACAATAGACCTTCAAAAAATAATAAGTCATGATAGAAGAGCAAGGACTTCGGAGTTGGGGTGAGTCGCTTGTGTATTTTGCTCCTGAGGCTGTACTTATTTACCATGTTGAAAAAAACAAGTATGTCGAAGTAAATCCCAAGGCAATTGAATTGTTTGGTTACAATCGCAATGAATTTTTATCTACTGTAACCCCATTGGAAATAAGTTCTGAATTACAAGGAAATGGTATTGCTAGTAGTGAGCAGCTCGTGTTAACTACTAGCACTACAGTCCAAAATCAAATCGTGCAGAGTAATTGGATCGCTCGAAAAAAAAATGGGGAAGAATTTCCTGCTGAACTACGCCTTGTGCAGCTTCCTCATCAATCAGAAACATTTATTCGAGTATCGGTACTTGATATTTCTGATCGAGTTCTTCTCGAGTCTGAACTTCAAACATTTAAAACGAAATTTCAAACGAAACTTGTAGAACGGACAAAAGCATTAGAGGAATCAAATAAGGAGCTCGAAAAATTTGCATACCTAGTAGCTCATGATCTAAAAGAGCCAATGAGAATGATTTCTGCTTATGTCGATATACTTGATAAACGTCTTAGTGGAAAACTCGAGGAAGACGAACTCGAATTATTTCAATTTATTAAAAACGGTGCGACACGACTCAAAATTTTGCTAGAAGGTACACTTGCGTATGCACGATTTGGAACTAAGAAAATACAAGTTGAAAATGTGCCACTCGATATGATTATGACAATTGCGGTAAATAATCTGAGGGAATCAATAAATGAAACCGATGCTGAAATTATTAAAGATGAATCATTCCCTCGAGTATTTGGGAGTTCGCAAATGCTTGTTCAGTTGTTTCAAAATTTAATTGCTAATGCAATTAAATTTTCGGTACCAAATCCAAAAATTGAAATACGTTCAAAAGTAGAAGGCAATACAGTACGTATATCGATAGAAGATAACGGTATTGGAATTAATCCGAAATATACAGATCAAGTATTTACACTCTTTCAGCGATTAAACAAACGTGGCGGAAAATACAAAGGCGAAGGTATTGGCCTTTCACATTGTAAACGTATTGTCGAATTACACAAAGGAAAAATCTGGTTTGTAAGCCCAGTGAAAAATGAAGGAACAACTTTTTTTGTTGAACTTCCTCTAGCAAGCTAATGCAATTAAATTATAATTGAACCAAAAACTCCATTGTGTCTACTCCATCGGCATAATCCATGAGCTTAGGAAATTGTGATTCCCCAAATTGAGTCGTGGCAGATGGATGTTGTCCTGCGATGAGTTGTATTTGTGCGGCATTTGATTTAAGTATTTCTAAAATTTCAGTTTCAGATGAATAATGACGAAAAGCACAAACACTAGGCTGCCCACTTGGTTTTTCTTGCTCAATAAGCATGATAGATCCAGTACTGAGATGATCTTGCCCGTTTAGTATGTGTAATGATTTATTATAGTCATAATTATTTTTAAACGGCGAATGTCGAACTAAATCTTTGCGCTTGTGCAAGGATTCGAGTAATCGATCAAAATTATAATGCTTAGGTACAAGCAGCATCGAAATATTCCGACAACCAAGCCCGAAATACTGGACAATATCTAGTGATAAATTATCTAACTCTTCATCAGATTCATTTCCAGTTAAAATGCCGATTCCAGTACGATTGGCGCGGATGATATGTGGTACTTGACCAAAGTATTGATGAAAATACCGGCTCGTATTTGTACTGCCAGTTGCTATGACAGCGTCATAATCTTTTAATCGCTCTACAAAAACAATTTCTTGCTGAATAGATGGATAACGCTCTGCGATTACTTCAATTAAAAATGGCAATAAATATTTATCTCGATCAGATAACTTCACCAGAGAAGTATGTCCGCTCAAAAACACACATAACACATCATGAATAACGACAAGCGGAATATTTGCAGCAGCTACAATTCCAACCGCCTGTTGTTGCGTTTGCTTATCAAGTACTGAATATTGGTTGAGCCATGAGCGCAAAGCAGCATCATCTAAATATAAATCTCGAATCGTACGTAAGCGATGATTGATTGTGTCTTCAGTAAACCAAACATTTTTCATCGCTGCATATTTGACAGCAGCCTCAAGTCGCTCATCAGGCTCGACTAAATACGTCCGCAAATAGCCTAATGCATCAAGTCGATCATCCAAACTCATCATAGCGCAAAAGTACACGACTCGCGAACCCCAACAAGACTTTTTTGGTTCTTGATCTTGACGTTACGAGACCTATCTTCGCGGCGTCTACAAAAGACAGAGAGTATGGCAATAATGATCACAGACGAATGTATTAACTGCGGAGCATGCGACCCAGAATGCCCTAACAATGCAATCTACGAAGGTGGTGTCGAATGGAATATCTCACTCGGCACAACCATCAAAGGCGAATACACACTCATCAATGGCGAAACAGTCGACGCAGACCAAGAGCATCAACCAGTTTCTGACGATTTTTATTACATCGTGCCCGATAAATGCACCGAGTGTGTCGGGTTCCACGAAGAGCCTCAATGCGCGGCAGTCTGCCCAGTCGACTGCTGCGTGCCTGATCCTGATCGTGTCGAGGATCAAGAAATACTTGCTGCACGCCAAGCAACACTTCATGCCTGATAGAATTAAAATATAATTATTGAGGGGCTGTCCTTCATTCAAAATCTCCTAGAGTTTTTCTCTAGGAGATTTTTTCATTTCAGGTCGGGCTGTTCGGCACTCTCTCTGCGCTCATTTCATTCACGCAGAGTTCAAACAACACCTTCCATCCCTCATCCAAAAAGCAAGCCCAGGCTGAAAGTGGACAAGCGCTGTGCAGCAGTAGCCGTAGGCTAGACTCAGAAGCTGCGAATGCAGCGATGAGGCCGAACGATCAGTGAGCTGCGAAACATAGCGACCGTGCCGAGTGAGCTTTGGCGAAACGAGGCGCGGATGGCCCATCTTTACTCTTGACATTCGGATCAGTATTGAGGTAAAGAGATCACGTACATTTGCAGCCTCAATCCGCGTTATGAATCGAGAAAAATCAACACGTCTTTTTGACGAAGCCAAGCAGTATTTCCCAGGCGGCGTCAATAGTCCAGTCCGCGCATTCAAATCAGTCAGTGGGCCACCTTTGTTTATCCAAAAGGGAGAAGGTCCACGAATTACTGATGTCGATGGCAATACGTTCATTGACTTTTGCTGTTCTTGGGGGCCGCTTATCCTCGGACATAATAATCCAATTGTACGAGAGGCAGTTTTCAAAACCGCCATGAATGGTTTGACATTTGGTACTCCGACACATCACGGCAATGATATCGGTAAGTTTATCGTCGATCGTCATCGCTACATTGACAAGCTCCGATTTGTGAGCTCAGGTACAGAAGCAGTAATGTCTGCACTTCGTCTCGCACGTGGCGCAACAGGCAAGAGCAAAATTGTCAAATTTGAAGGCTGCTATCATGGTCACGTTGATAGTTTACTCGTCAAAGCAGGATCGGGGTTGATTACATTTGGTACAGGCAGCAGTGCTGGTGTACCTGAAGCACATGCCAAGGATACACTTGTCCTTCAGCTCAATGACCTTGCCGCTGTCGAACAAGCATTTCAGCTACACGGAGAGGATATTGCTGCTGTCATCATTGAGCCGATTCCAGCCAACAATGGATTACTGCTTCAATGCAAAGAGTATTTGTTGGGTTTGAGACACCTCTGTACACAATATGGAGTGCTCTTAATTTTTGATGAAGTGATTAGCGGATTCCGTGTTGGTTTCGAAGGAGCGGCAGGCTATTACGATATACAGCCAGATATTCTAACATTTGGTAAGATTATAGGCGGCGGAATGCCAGTAGGCGCTTACGCAGCCAGCCGCGAACTCATGTCGCACATCGCTCCTGAGGGCCCAGTGTATCAAGCAGGCACACTCTCAGCTAATCCAGTCGCTATGTCTGCTGGACTTGCAACTTTAGAAATTTTAGCTGAGCCAGAATTTTATCAAGAGATGGAGCGTCGTACCTTATTGTTTGTCAATATTTTACGAAGTCATATCGAAAGCAAAGGCTACGAGATGAGTATCCAAACAATTGGCTCCATTTTCTGGCTTGCGTTTACAAAAGATAGAATTTTGCGCTCTGATCAAATTGATCCGGCAAGCATGGAGCATTTTAAAGTATTGCATCATTTGCTATTAGAAAATGGCGTGTATCTCGGTCCTTCCGGCTATGAAGTTGGATTTGTTTCTGCTGCTCACGATGATTGTACATTAACAGATGCGGCTGAGACAATCTGTGTTTGTCTTGATAAAGTTTTCCAAGCAGCATGAGCCGCTCGCTCAAATGGTTAATGCTAGGTGTGATCGCCTATGTAGTACTTGCCTGTTCTTGGTGGTCAGTCTTGTTGTACACTAAAAATCAAGATGCTTATCAAGCAAAAATGGAGCTGCAAGCAATTGGAATGGCAGCTGAAGGCTTGATTTCATCTCCTAGCCAATACAAACAAACTAAGCAATACAAGGAGTTAGAATTCGAGTATAAACGCCAAGAAATTATGATTATCAGCGAGGCGATAGTCTTACTTATTGGTGTTTGTATCGGCTTGTGGTTTGTTAATAGACTCATCCTAAAGGAAATTGCTCAAAATAGACTTCAAAAGAATTTCCTTCTTAGTATCACACATGAGCTTAAATCTCCGATCGCTGCCAGTAAGCTCATCTTCGAAACAATTCTGCGACGCCGACTCTCTCAAGAGCAGATTCAACAGTTTAGCTCCGATGGTATCCGTAGCTCAGATCGATTACTAACCTTGGTCAACAATATTTTGATGGCAGCCAAACTCGAGAGCAGCTATGCGTACAACATGGATTCAGTCAATTTTACTCGCCTCGTAGGCGAACAAATTGATGCAATTGAATCAAAATATCCAGATGTAATTCTCGAACGATCTCTAGAGAAAACACGTGATATAAAAGGTGATCAAACTGCGCTTGTATCAGTGATCCTCAATTTAATCGAGAATGCGATAAAATACACGCCTATTGATAATCCGCTTTCAGTCTCTGTCGAACAACTTGATGAATCGATCTGCTTTCAAGTAGCAGATCTCGGCCCAGGTATTCCTGATGAGGAGAAAAAGCAAATTTTTGCGAAGTTCTATAGAATAGGAAATGAAGATACACGTCGAACAAAAGGCACTGGCTTGGGTTTATTTATAGTAAACGAAATCGTATCTGCCCACAAGGGCTCAATTCAGATAAAAAACAATACACCACACGGTACTGTGTTCCAAGTTTCTTTTCCGAATTAGTCTTCTTGTTGCATGTTGCGTTCATCAATAAATACCGAGTTATGTCACGCATCCTATTAGTAGAAGACGAAGCAAGTATCCGCCAAATGGTCAAACTCAATCTTGAGGCAGAAGGCTTCGAAGTTGTTTCAAAAGACAATGGCAAAGACGCCTATAAATCATTTCGTTCAGAGCATTTTGATTTATTGCTCCTTGACATTATGATGCCCGAGATAGACGGTATTCAACTCCTTGAGATGGTGCGCCTCGAAAACGACAAAGTGCCAGTCATGTTTTTGACAGCTAAAGACAGCAGTGCTGACAAAGTGCTCGGTCTAAAGCGCGGCGCAGACGATTATCTCACTAAGCCGTTCAACATCGAAGAGCTCACGCTGAGAGTGAGCAAGCTGATCAAAAGAGGAAAACCAACATCAACGCTTAAAAGTGAACACTTTGAATTCGGAAAAAACAAAGTCAACTTCCAAACCTTCGAAGCAGTTGGAAACCAAGGCGAGTTTCTCCTGACAAAGAAAGAAGCGATGTTGCTAAAGCTTCTTATCGAGCGAGAAAATGAAGTCGTCAGCAGACAACAAATTCTGCAAGCAGTCTGGGGCTATGATGTCTATCCGAGTACTCGTACTATTGACAACTTCATTTTGAGTTTTAGAAAGTACTTCGAAGACGAGCCGCGAGATCCAAAATACTTTGTTTCTATACGCGGAGTCGGGTATAAGTTCGTTGGTGAAACTCAGCAGCACACATCTTCTGAGGCAGCTTAGTTGCATATGCCTCGATTTGTAGAATAACTTGACACGTTAATCTGATACTTCTACTTGGCGCGAACCATTTCACATTTTTTTGCGTCCTACCTTTGTTATTCGATTTACGATCAGATTATCGACCTATGGATTCACAGATGAAAGACTTTAAACCAAAGTCATTTTGGAAACGCCCTGAAGGCACTACAGGTGCTTTATTCATGTTTGCTATTATCGGACTCGTCACATACTTGATGGTATTTGGGGGCGGAATAGCATTTTTGACCGGACTTGCTTGGGGAGCACTTCAAATCACCATCGCTGCAGTACTCATTGCTGCATTGTTGTATATGGTGTTCGATCCAAAAGTTAGAAACCTTATTTGGTATGGATACAAAAGCGTCATGCGCAAAATTACTGGCGCTTTTGTCAAGATCGATCCAATAAGCATCCTCAAAAGCTACGTTGATGACTTGAGAGGTAATCTTCGTAAAATGAGTAAGCAAATCAGCAACCTCCGCGGGCAAATGCATCGCCTCAAAACGCTGATGCGCGAAAACAACCAACAGATTCAAGACAACCTAGAACTTGCAAATCGTGCCAAAGCAAAGGACAAAAAACAGATCATGGTCCTCAAAGCACGCAAAGCCGGACGCTTAAAAGAAAGCAACCTCCGCCTTGACGAACTCTATAAAAAGATGGAAGTCATGTATCGCGTCCTTGTCAAGATGTACGGCAATAGCGAAATCCTACTCGAAGATGTCGCCGACCAAGTAAAAGTCAAAGAGCAAGAACGTAAAGCAATACGAGCAAGTCATGGCGCCATGATGTCAGCTCGTAATATCATTGCAGGAAACTCAGACAAGCGCATCATGTTTGATATGGCGCTCGAAGCAATCGCCGAAGACGTAGATATGAAAATTGGCGAAATGGAGCGCTTCATGGATCTAAGCGCCAACTTCATGGACAGCATTGACCTCCAAAATGGAGTATTCGAAGAAGAAGGACTTACAATGCTCGAAAAATGGGAAAAAGAAAGCGAATCAGTTCTTTTGAGCGACGAAGAGAAAGTCATGCTGCTCGACCAAGCCAACGACGAATCACAAATTCTTGACCTTGACGAACCGATTGCAAAGCCAATACCAGCACACGCCAATCAGTACGACTCACTCTTTGACGATGAGTAAAACCAAAAATCACAAACGATTTTAAAGGCAGCACTTCAAGTGTTGCCTTTTTTATTTGCGACGATCTACTGCGATCATTTCACGCGCAGTAAACAAGACTAAGGCAAGCAGACAAGCCAAAGCAAGAAGTTTGAACATGAAAAACATAAGCCAATGGTTTAATGACCGGTCTCTACAATAAGACACCACAAACAACCCTATTCCATAAACTTGCCAAAAGCTGTTAAAAGGAAATACTTGTGTGGAAAAACTAGATTGGGGCATCCGACTCGCTGCGCGAGTCGTCGGGCTATTCGGCAGCTCGCTGTTCGCTCGGCCACTTCGCGTTGCTCGTGTCTGCTACGCACTGCCTACTATCCCTATGCCGTATCAAAAAAGGCTTCATCTTTTTGGATGAAGCCTTTTTCATTAAGCGAATGCTAATTCGCTTAGCGCCTACCACCAAAAATGCGCAGCAAAAACAAGAACAAATTGATGAAATCAAGATAAAGAGCCAAGGCGCCCATGATTGCTCCTTTGTTTGATGATTCTTCATCTACAAAGCCTGCTATCGCCATTTGCTTGATCTTTTGAGTATCATAAGCCGTCAATGCTACAAAAACCAAGACGCCAATGTACGTCGTGACCCAATACAAGATTGTGCTGCCCATAAAGAGATTGGCGATAGATGCGATGATTACACCGATCAATCCCATAAACGCAATATTACCAACTGTGGTCAGATCACGCTTCGTGAAATAACCGTACAAGCTCATTGCTCCAAATGTTCCAGCAGTTACAAAAAATGTACTCGCGATTGAGCCAGTCGTATACGCAAAGAAAATAACCGATGTCGTCACACCTGTCAAGATTGAGTAGACGATAAAGGCAAGCATCATCACCTTTGATCCTAAGCGCTGCAAAACGCTGACAAGCGCAAAAACAAGTGCGAGTTCAGCTATGACCAAACCCCAATAAAGGATAGAATTCGTAAGAAGTGTCATCATCAAGACCTCGCTGCTCATCACAAAAAAGGCTGTGACAGCTGTCAAAACCAAGGCGCCGCTCATCCAAGCATAGACTTTTGTCAAAAAGGCTGCTTGAGCTTTCTTGACTTCTTGAGCATCCCAATCTTGGATGACATATTCTGAGTCAATTTGTTCGTTGAAATTCATACATGCAATTTAGTTGAATCAATTGATAATTTGTAACAAGAGTTTCTGACATCGATAAAATAGAGCAATAATTCTACGAGCTGCATGGACAAGCGCTGTGAAGCAGTGCCGCAAAGCGGCAGACGCCGAATTGAATGAGGCGGCCGAGCGAATAGCGAGCTGCGAAACATAGCGACCGCCGCTGTAGGCGGCGGATGGCCCCAAATTATTGTCAAATCATTTCCTTTGTTTAGATTGTTGTAGATTCGTCATCAAATTGATGTCAGATGCAAAGTCAAATTACACTCCGATTTCTAGAATGTCTCGAAGAGCTGCTGGATGCTAAAGTCGAGCGCTCTTACAGACAATTTGCTCTAGCTTTAGATTATTTGCCGCAAAGTTTGAGTGAAATCACGCGCGGTAATCGTGATGTCACGATTGAACTCCTTCGCAAAGCTGTCGAAGTGTATCATTTTAATCCTGATTTTTTGTTGGCTGGTGTGGGTGAGCGGCGGCGTGATCCAACTGCAGATGTAGACCTCCATGTCCTGACGACTGTCAAGGATCAGTCTGGGCAGGATTTGATCTCTCACGTTCCATTGGCAGCTCAATCAGAGTATGTGAATCGCTTTTCTGATCCGCAATTTGTACGAGGGTTTCAAACGTATCGCTTGCCAGGAGAGCGCTTTGCTGAAGGTCATTTTCGGTCATTTACAGTAGAAGGTGACGCGATGGAGCCGACATTGTTTAAGACAGATACGGTGATTTGCAGCCTTGTGGAGCCCGCTCAATGGAAAACTGGACTGAAAGACAATTATGTGTATCTGGTCGTGACGCGACATGCAGTTTTAATCAAGCGACTTTGTATTGCAGAGCGAGACGGTGAGATGGTTACAACGATAGAGCTGCGGAGTGACAATACATTTTATGAGCCTCAGCGGCTCTCACTCAAAGATGTCAAAGAGATGTGGCTGGTCGAATCTCGTTTGACGCCATTTTTGCCTTCGCCAGATCGAGTAGGCGACATCATTCGCTCAGAGATCACTGAGATGCGTGATCGTATGCGCGTCCAGTCAGATCAAATCTCGTCTTTGCTCAAACACATGAATGTCAAAGATTAAGTCACATGCGGCTTGTGTCGAGTGCATTCTCGAATTGGTGGAAGAAGTCTTGACTTAGGAGTTGAGAAGGTTCTATTTTCGCGCTCTCAATTATTGAAATGACTATACTGTTTGCTTTTCTGTTGATGACCATAGCCTGCGTGGTGATCTGGCGCGCATGTGATGATTTTGAAGCTGCTTCTGAATACTTAGGACGTAATTTGTCTGATGGTGTACGTGGCGCAACACTCAATGCGATCGGCAGCTCGATCCCAGAGTTGATGACGACCTTTTTCTTTCTTATTTATTATAGTGTCATTCTCAATGATCCTACTCGTGCGAGTGATGGTTTTGCAGGCGGTATCGGTACGACAGCAGGAAGTGCAGTATTTAATGCAGTCATTATTCCAGCTGTGATTATTCTAGCTGTGACTATTTTTAAGAAAGGAACAAAAGTAGCGATCACGAAAAAAGTCGTCTTGCGAGATGGCATTGCTTTATTTCTTGCAAGTGCGTTGCTCATTTTTGTATTAAGTGATTCGACTTTACAATGGTGGCATGGCCTCATTTTAATGCTACTATATCTCGTCTACATTTTTACATTGTTTTTTACAATGGATAAATCGGAGTTTGGAGCTATCAGTGGAGCAGAAGAATTTGAAGCAGAACAAACGAATTTTTTCAAGGCGCTTTTTACACTAGATTTCAAGCATTTAATATTTAAAAATGGCCGCAACACAGGCAAGTCTTGGTTGCTGCTTTCTATTGCGACAATTATTATTGGAGCTGCTACGATGCTGCTTGTCCATTCCTGCGAAATGCTCGGCCACGCGCTCAATGTCAATGTATATTTCATAGCAGTTATTTTGGCTTCAGCGGCCACATCACTTCCTGATACAGTACTCTCTGTCAAAGACGCTCAAAAAGGAAATTACGATGATGCATTAAGTAATGCAATCGGCAGCAACATTTTTGATGTTTGCTTCGCGCTTGGTTTTCCGCTGTTTGTCTTTACGTTGATGTATGGTCCAATTACCATGCAAGTCGAGACAGTCGATAATATGAATGAACTGCGGATGATTTTATTATTAATTGTCATTCCGATTGTCGCCATTTTCTATTTCGGTAAATACATGACACGCAGCAAAGCATTTTTATTATTGAGTATTTATGTCGCCTTTACTGCCTACATAATCTTGAGAGCAAGCGGCAACGAAGTCGCTGAAGGAATCGGTCTCACTCTTCAGCATTGGGCTGAGTTAATGATTTTCTGGAAGTAAATAATTTTTTTTAATAAATGTTTGGGGCATCCGCTGCTAGGAGCAGCGGCGGGCTATTCGGCAGCTCGCTACTCGCTCGGCTGCTCATTTCATTCGCATCTGCACGGTGTGCACTGCCTGCTATCCCTATGCCGAATGAAAGCCCTCGATCAATTCATCATTAAAATGAAGTTTTAAGCCTCAAGTCGCCATTTACGTAACTGCTGTAGAGCAGCCCGAATGTCTTTGGGTAATGCAGCTTCGAGAGTCATTAGCTTACCAGTGCTCGGATGCGGAAACGTCAAGCGAGCGGCATGGAGCGGCACACGACTTATCAAAGGACGCTCTTGAGTATTGCCAGAAAATCGCTGCCGACCTTTGATCTGCGAGGCAAAAATCGGTAGCTCAGAGCCATACATCGGATCTATTGCTGGCGGATGACCAATCGCAGCAAGATGAACTCGGATTTGATGCGTGCGTCCTGTCTCGATATTCACATCGAGAAATGTGTAGCCTTTAAATCGCTCCAAGACTTTGTAATGCGTGATTGAAGGCTTGCCAAATTTATCATGTATGATCATGCGGCCTTTGCGAGTCCGACTTTCGGCGAGCGGCTTGTTGATTGTATCGCCTTCTATTCGGATTGTACCACTGACGAGCACTTGATAGTGCTTTTCGACTTCACGTTTTTCGAAAGCAATACTCATCGCGCGATGCGCAGCTTTGGTTTTACCAAATACAAGAACACCAGAGGTTTCGAGGTCTAGGCGATGAATCAAAAACACATCGTCATGTTTTTTTTGCAACCAAGAGCGAACACTCGAAAGAGAAGCATCAAAACGATCGCTATCGGTGAGAAGAAATGGCGGCTTATTGACAGCAATTATATCATCATCTTCGAATATGACTTCTGGCTTTGCAATTCGTTTATGCGGTACACCGTGTTCTTCCATTTTGCAAAGATTGCGCTTTGGCGACGATTTTAGCA
>JAHDHF010000056.1:0-2162 GCA_020631455.1 Saprospiraceae bacterium | reverse complement strand
GGTACACCGTGTTCTTCCATTTTGCAAAGATTGCGCTTTGGCGACGATTTTAGCACTTTCTGCTGATTCTAATCTGTTCGTGTATTATATTTGGTCAATAACTATTTATTTACAAAACACTCGTCACATGACACACGTTCTTCGACTCTCAATTTTATCGCTCACAATGATCTTCGGGTTTGGCCTCATGGCTCAAACTTCTGGTGGACCTGATTCGTACGGATACGAGTGGCGAGATAGCAATGATCCTAACGGTCCTTCATACAACTGGATTGATATCACAGCAGTAGGTACTCCAGTAGCTGGCCTCGCTGATGATAATAGCGTTGGTCCATTTCCGATGGGTATGGATTTTCATTACTACTGGTCAGATTACAATCAAATTAAGATTGGATCGAATGGCTGGGTCAGCTTCAACAACGTCGCTAACATCAGCTCATGTTTCCCAACGATTCCTTCGACTTCGCCAGGACATAATTTGATTGCACCGTACATGACTGATGTCAATTTTGCTGGAGCTGGAAATAACGGTGAAATCTATACATTCAATACTGGTGGTGGTCAATTCATCATCTCGTATGTAGATGTGCCATATTGGACAAACAATGCAGCTGGTTACATAGGTAGCAGCACGTTCCAAATCATTTTTGACAATGCTGATTCATCTATAACATTCCAATATCAAACTACAGATGCTGCAAACGCTCCAATCGGAAACTGTGGTGCACCAAATGCAGACTTCTCAGTCGGTATCGAAAACTTGACAGGAAATATCGGCCTCGGTGTCTACAATAATGCAGTTCCTCCAAGCAACTACGCAATCAAATTCTACTATCCAGATGTCGTAACGCTTGCAGTGCCAGATGTGGCGCCATTGACGAATATGAATCCTGACAATGCAGCAGACTTTTATCTGCCTTCGGATGCGATAGCCTTCAGTTGTGATGTTCAGAATACCGGAAATGTTGATGTCAATTCTGCAACGACGGTTAGTGCCAATGTCACAAATGCAGCTGGTGGAAGTGTATTCTCTGACAACCAAACTGTCGCATCATTGATGCAAGGAATGGGTACAATGGTCAATTTCGCTGGTACAGCTACACTAGCTCCTGGCTACTACACATTCTCTTCATCGACTTCAAATACTGATGACATCAATCCATCAAACAATACCAACACATCTGAGCTTCGTGTCGTCGATCTTTCAGGTCCAACTGTAGAAATGACGTATGCAAGCGGTGATACTCCAAATGGTGGCCTCTCTTGGAATGGTGGTGGCGGAATGGATGATGGTGCAGCTCAATACATGGTGCCGCCAGCATACCCAGCGACTGTTACAGCTATAGAAGTCTTTGCTATTTCAGCCGATGCTGCAGATGATGCATTTACAGTTCAACTCATCGCTGACGATGGCCCTGGTGGTACACCAGGTACTGTACTCGCATCTGAAAGTGTAGCAAACGGTACGTTTACATCAAATAGCTGGGTCAATGTCGAATTGACTTCGCCAGTTAATGTTGCAAGCGGCGGCTTCTACGTCGTCTGGCTCATGGATGGCAACAGTACACAGATCGGACAAGAAGATGCAACGCTTGGTCCTATATCACGCCGTAGCTTCGAGATTCTAGGAGGTGCTATTTCACCGTATCGCAACAATGGTTCAGAAGACTTCATGATGAAGGCGATCCTCGACAACACATTTGTTGCAGTCGAAGAGCAAGCGCTCAGCCAAGACGTACGTGTGTATCCAAGTTTGACTGACGGACTTGTTACAGTCGAGTTTGATCTCAACACCAATATCAGCGGATCAATGCTTATTGTTGATGCACTTGGCCAAGTCATCAAAGATGAGATCATTGACGAAGATGGCAATTATACACAAACGTATGATTTGTCAGCTCATGCAGCTGGTCTGTATACAATAGTCATTAATATCAATGGCAGCCTCGTGACGAAGCAAGTACTTCTTGCTCGCTAATAAATTACTTCTGTAGTTTTTTGATAATCCCTCGCAGCGATTTGTTGTGAGGGGTTATTTTTTTTGGGCTGCCCGCAAGCTCAATACTCGAGCTGCGGTCGGGCTATGCGCAGTACGGTAACCTAGCCGCGCAAATTCTTTGCGCGTCCGCTCGCATTGCTCGCGCTGCTCCTATCCCTCAGCC
>JAHDHF010000055.1 GCA_020631455.1 Saprospiraceae bacterium | reverse complement strand
CGCAGTACGGTAGCCTAGCTTTTTGTTTTCTATTTTTAATAGAAAACAAAAATCCGCTCGCAAGCGAGCGCTGCTTCTATCCCTCAGCCGAATCAATTCCATCTCTTTCCTACGCCCTGCCATCTCGAACACATGTGAGAGATCTCACTTCCATCCAAATCACATAAATGAATTAAAATCTTGTCTTTCAATATTCAATTCTACTAAACTTGAGATTTCTCCTATAGTCGAAATGACAGTTTTTTTTAATCAAAAACTGTGTGGACAAGCGCTGTGCAGCAGTAGGCGAATGTAATGAGCCTAGACGCGCCCCGACTATTCAGGAGGAAAGCGGCCGAGCGATCAGCGAGCTGCGGAACATAGCGACAGCAGCCACATTTTCTATTGAAAATGTGGCTGCTGATGGCCCCAAATATTGAGACCTTTCTATTAAGAATTATTACTTAATAATTCTCGTCGTAATAGGTCGTGTACTCATCAAGATTTTTAAATCTGAGGAGTGCTTTGTAGTTGTTTTGAGAAATCGACATGACTTTGACTGGTACGCTTGTGCCTGTGAGTTCTGATTCTTTGCCTTGCGTGCCTGCGACAAATTTGGCTGCTTTTTCAGCGTTTGGGTAGCTGCGGATCACCATGATCGGCGTCTTAAGATCAAGTGATAAGCTGCTGACTTTGAGTCGATCAAGTGAATGATTGCTGCGGTTGTAATTGGAGATTGCAACTTTGATCGGGCCGCGTTTGGCTGTGACGTCTTTGATGGCAATCAAGATGTAATGCTTCTTGTCTTTTTCTTCTTTGAAGGTTCCTTCTGGTGCGCTTGGCTTTGGTTTATCGCCAGGCTTCTCAGGTGTAGCGCTTGGCTTTTTCGGTACTTTTTCTCCTGTGAGGTATGCGATGATGCGCTGTGCCTCATCGGCTTCGTCGGTCTTTGGGTAGGTGGTCATAACGCCACGGAGCGATGCGATGTATGCATCTTTTCCTTTGACTCCGCCTGTGCTTAATGCTGCGAGAAGTGCAAATTTTGGCTTGATCGTATTCTTACTTCCAAAAATACTATCGGCTACCATCGCTGCTTGTAGCGACTGCGCATAATTACCGTTTTCGTAATTTTTGAGCGCATTCTCGTAGTGATTAAGGACAGCATTTGCTTGTTGCTCTGCTTGGTTTTTGAAATCTGGATCAATGACTGCGCGCGCATATCGGCTGCTTGGGTATTTTTCGATGAGCTTCATCTTATACGAGTCAGCGAGTGCTGTCTTGCCTTGCTCATCATACGCTATAAATAGCGAATACAGAGCGTCGGCTTCATACTTTCCTCCTGGATATCGCTTCAGCAATTGCTCGTAGGCTTCGATACTTTTTGGTGTATTATTTATCTTGTCGCGGTAGAGATTGCCAAGATTGGAATATGCTTCTTCGATTTGTGCATGAGCTTTTTTCTTGTCTGCATCTGTTTTCGGCACATTGCGTAAAAATCTTGCTTCGTCGTCTTCGCTGACTGTCGGTAGATCTGCGAGCTCTGGATCATCATCAAAATCTCCTGTTGATTTTGCAGCTGATCGGCGCCAGTTGTCTTCTCGCTTGCGGAGATCTCCCCATGTTTTGATAAAATCTTTTGAGGCTTTTTTGGCTTGACGAGAATCATAAACCCAAAAATCTGACTTGAGTGTAGAAGGCGCAGTCGGGCGAGACGGTGTTTTGACATTGGCAGCTTTTGCTGCTACTTGTTCAGCTTCGCGTTTTTTGAGTTGTGCGACGAGTCTTTTCTGTTGAGCTGGATTCATCTCAGCAATCATCAATAATGAATCTTGCAATTGAATCGTGGAGAGGTTTTTAGCTATGCCTGTTAGATTCTCGCTGTATTGCTTCGTCTGCTCGTAGCGATCATCATTTTTGGCAAGGACTGTCAGCGTGCTATCGTAGTAGTTTTTACTTTTCACATAGAGTTCATCTTCAAAGTATAAACCTGCGAGCATCAAGTAGCTTTCGGCTTTTTGAGCTTGATTGTCAGTACTTGCTGCAACTGATTTGAGGAGATTGTCGATTCCGTCTTGACGATTACCATTGTCAAGTTCGAGTTGGGCGAGAGCAAAAAAGACTTGATCTCTGTACTCAACATTTTTAGCATCGCGACTCATTCGTCTGAGCTTCTTACGTACTGCATCCACATCGCCGCCATTTGCAAGCTCAGTTTGTGCAGCTCTCAAGCGAGTAGCGAACTCCATATCGTAGTCTGGGCGCAATTTGAGAACTTTCTTAAACGCATCGCTTGCTTCTGCATACATTCCTTCTCTTTCATATAGCTGTCCGAGAATGTATGTCATGCGAGACTTGTCTTTTTTGCGCTTCGCGATTTCGATAGCTCGCTGAAGCGGCTCGATTGCATTCGTGTAAGATTTTCGCTCAAGCTGAATATATGCTTCTGTAGAAGCGAGTTCGTCTTTGAGTGTTTTATGTAGACCTTCATCTTTTTGCAGGCGGAGAACAATTGTTTCGGCTTCGTCAAAACGGCCTTGCTCTACAAGTGTACGAGCGAGCCAGACTTGAGCATCGTAGCGGATAGGTCTGTGCTGAAGCGGGAATTTTGTTTTTGGATTCTCTTCAGCTTTCTTTTTTGATTTTTTCTTCTTCTTTTTCTTTCGCTTTTTTTTGTTTCTCTTACTGTTTGGATCGTATTCGTCTATGATGAAGTTAAATGTTTTTTCAGCTTCGTCATATTCTTGTTTGAGGTAACGCGCTTCTCCGATGAGCATGTATGAATCATCACTCCAACGACTCGTTCTATGCAGTTGAATACCGACAGATGATTTTTTGATCACTTCATCAAGAGATGCGAATTCTGATTGTGCATTGTCTACAGCAGAGTGCTTGTACAAAGGCAACACTTGGTTATAGTTGTCTCTATACTGAGCATTGAGATTTGCATAGCTCGTTTTGAGGAGTTCATTTGCGTTAAAATATCCATTGTAGTGCGCGGTCAAGTTGTGGTACACTTTACCTATTGCACTAGGATCGTCTTTTTTCTTACGCTTTTTCTTTGTTGAGCAGCTCGTAAAAGCTCCTAAAGCAAGGCAGCCGAGCAATATATAGACAAGAATAGAAGTCTTTTTGATCATTTCGATGATTCGTATTCGTGATGGGTTTGCAGAAAAATGTCTTGCGATTGCGAATTCTTTGGTTAATAGGTGGTTAAGCAATTCTTAAACTCAAGTTCAAACATCTACATTTGTACGAGTAATGATGGGCTAATCAAGCAAAAAACATTCCTTGCTCATCAAAACGGTCTTTTGATATGCTGCATTGCATACCAAGCGACAAAGATACAGATCATGGCTAAGGAAACTCAATTCAAAAAGCTGCTCGAAAAAATGCTCTATCCATATAGAGTAGTCATTATGAATGACGAAAGCTTTGAGGAAGTCGGTACATATAAATTGAGTCAGATGCACATTGTTGGTGCAATCATGACGGTAGTTCTTGTAACAAGTTTATTCTTAATTCTCCTCATTTCATTAACTCCTCTGAGAGGTTTAATACCAGGATACGGAGATACAACATTGCCGAATAAACTTCGCAAACAATCAACTCGGATTGAAGCACTCGAAGAAGATATAGCTGCCAAAGATTTGTACATTACACAAGTGCGCAATTTGCTGACTGGTGCGATTGATACGACATCTTACGAGATTGAGCCAGATTTTAATCTCGTTGATGAAAATGCGAATCTTGAACCTAGTCTTGCTGACAAACAGCTTCGAGATGAAGTCGAGCGTAAAGAGCGAGAAGGCATTTACGATGAATTAGAAACATCAACTGCGGATGCGCAGAAACGGAATGAGTCAAATTCACCCAAAGAACCTATGGTAGAGGCTACTGCCCAAATGCCCACTACGATGCCTATGGCGCGTCCAGCAGCACTTCGCTATGAAGTCATGCCTGTAGAGGAAATGGATTTGTTCGTACCCTTACGTGGCTATGTCGGTGCTGGATTTAGCTCAAGTCAAAACCATTACGGTATTGACATTATTGCACCACGGAATAGTACCATCAAATCAATTGCAAATGGAGTTGTGCTTAAGGCAGACTGGTCAGTCGAAATGGGACACAGCATTACAATCCAACATTCTAATAATCTAATCAGTACTTACAGTCATAATTCGATGCTTCTCAAAAAAGTTGGTTCATTCGTCAAGCAAGGTGAAGGGATAGCTGTCATCGGCAATAGCGGCGAATTAAGCAATGGGCCACACCTACACTTTGAGCTTTGGCACAATGGCGAGCCTTTAGATCCAGCACTCTTTATTCAATTTGATTAATTTCTTGTTTATTACATTTACAACATGTTCGGAAAGAAAGAAACATCTACACCAACCCCAACGAGTCAGCCACGTATGAATTCGTCTATTAATAGTCTAGTCAAAGGAACAAATGTCGACGGTCAGATCATCTCTGAAAATGATATCAGAATTGACGGTACGCTCAAAGGAAATCTGACCTGCAAGGCAAAAGTTATTTTAGGTCCAACTGGCTTTATCGAAGGCGAAATCAATTGCACAAATGCGATTCTCGAAGGGCGACTTGAAGGTATTATCAATGTCCGAGAACTGCTCACCGTACGTCAATCAGCAGTCGTCAGCGGAGATGTCAACACTCAAAAACTTGTTGTTGATGCTGGTGCAGTCTTTAATGTTTCATGCAAAATGGGTGACACCGTAACGAATTATTCATCTACGAATCCGACAAAAACTGGAGAAGCCAAAGGATCAAAACGACAATCCTAAGCCCAAACGGTCTAACCTCAGAGCTGCAGGACGATACATCAGCCTAGTCTGGCAAATGATTGCCTTAATTTTAATTGGCGCATTTGTAGGACAATGGCTCGATAAAAAATTGGCATTCCCACAACCGTATATGACTATCGTAGGCTGCTTATTGGCAGTTACTATATCGATGTACTTGATGATCAAAGGCGTTACAAAACCATACAGCAAGTGACATTCTCGCGATTCGCATTGCAACTCGTTGTTACCATACTTGTTTCAGTTGGACTGAGCCTAGCACTTTGCTTTGGGTTTGAGATCTTTCGTCCATATTTCCTATTTAGTCTTTCTACCATTGTGATTCATGTCATGTTTGGTATAGCCATCTACTTCTGGACCATCAATGCTGCCAATTCAGACAATCCAAACAGATTTGTCCAAATGTCATTGGCAGTCATGACAGGCAAGCTGCTCCTCTTTCCGATGATGGCTTTAGTCTACATAATGGGATACGAGCCACCCACACAATGGTTTGTTATACCATTTTTCCTTATCTACGCTATTTTCACAGCCTTCGAAGTCAAATTCATGTCTGATATAGGCAACAAAAAAACGCCCACATGAGCGATTACAAGATCACCGTCAATGACCAATACCAGTTTGAACTCCAAGCAGAACGAGCCAAGCAGCTTGACCTCGTGACACTTGACGGAGCGCATTTTCATATCCTCAAAGACCAAAAAAGTTATCAAGCTCGACTCGTCGATGCAGATTGGAACACCAAAACCCTGCAGATCAAAGTCAATGGCACGATCTACTCCGTATCCGTCAGCGATCAATTTGATCAACTCGTCAAAGAACTTGGACTGAGCGCAACAGTCAGTCAGCGAGTAGACGAGATCAAAGCCCCTATGCCAGGCCTCGTCCTCAGCGTCGAGGTACAAGTCGGGCAGACAATTGCCGAAGGCGAGACACTGTTGATTCTCGAAGCCATGAAAATGGAAAACGTCATCAAAGCCCCTAATGATGTCGTCATCGCCGAGATCAATGTCGAAGCTGGTCAAGCAGTCGAGAAAAATCAAGTTCTTATCAGATTCGAATAAATTTAGAATTAAAATTTGGGGCTGCCCTCATAAAAAAAACTCCTAGAGAATTCTCTAGGAGTTTTTTTTATTTCGGTCGGGCTATACGCAGTACGGTAGCCTAGCTTTTTAATAATTGCCGCGGAATAAACTCCGCGGCAATTATTAAAAATCCACTCGCAAGCTCGCGCTGCTCCTATCCCTCAGCCATTACAACTGCGCGGACAAGCGCTGCGAAGTGGTAGCCGCAAGGCTAGACGCGAGTGCAACGAAGCGGCCGAGCGATCAGCGAGCCACGAAGCATAGCGACCGTCCTTTTTTTCTAGTGAAATTTTCACTAGAAAAAAAAGGACGGATGGCCCCAATTATTCTTTACTCTTTTCAATAGAAAGAAGCTGATGAAATGTCAAGCCATAGAGGACCACAACAAATAATAATCCCTGCTGCCGCTCTAGGATGCTTTCGATCAAACACAAGGAACTTACAATAAGCCAAACACTTGCAAAGACAATTTTGCGATGCTTGATGCAATAGATAAGTGGAGCAAAAACAAAGAGTATCGTTAAAAGAATACCTGGGATACCGAGTTGAATTCCTGTTTGTAAATATTGATTGTGCGGATTGTAATTCCGCTGGCTGCCAAGTTTATAATGACGCTCGATAAATGCCTGTCGAAGTGCAGCTTTGCCATCACCTGTACCGTGTCCAATAAACGGCTGACTTGAGATAGCTGCTACTGATGCTCGCCAAATTTCGCTCCTCGGGTCACGACTGACTCGTATCGTATCGCTTTGGCTTATCGTAGTTTCTTGTTTTGTATGTATTAACTGTTTTGTCCGTTGCTTCAAAAAGGAATTACTTTGAAATGAAACAAAAAGCAATCCTGCCATTAGTATTCCCAATACAAGACCAATTTTAATATTTTTATTTTTCGAAAGAATAAATATACAAATCGGAATCACTATACATGCTACAAGCAATAACGAACTCCTCGAAGCTGCCATCACTGAATATTGTAAAAGCCATAAAATTACAAGCCAATTAAATAATAAAAATCGTTTTTCGCGAGCGAAAACAAAAATTGCTGCTACAATGTAAAGCGTTAAATACGTTGGATGCTTACCGATCAGATTTGTCATCCGACTCCCTGACAAATAACTTAGGCCTTCAGTTAAAGATGCATTTAAATAAAGCCCTAATCCGACATTGAAAATTGTAACTATTAAAACACTCCAAGCGAATACACGTAAAGTGAATTGTAATTTTTTCTTTGATAAACCTTGAATTGTAGCAATAAAAAGTGGAACAATCAATGCGAGTCTTGTCTCAATTTCAAATAACCCGCGGGCAAGGTCTGTGGTATGAATTAAACCAAAAATAAATGCTCCAAGTAAAGCGACTGGAATAAAAACAGCTTTGGATATCCGCTTTGGAAATCCATATTCGCGGACACCAAGCAACCAAGCAAGACCAATACAAGCAACACTCCAAACAGCAAGACGATCTGGCAGCATCAATAGCATTGCAGCCGCACTCAGTACGAACAACTGAATGCGTGAGAGCATCGATGATGACTGCTCAAATAGCATTACTCATCTTCACCTCGAATACTCGCTCCAAGCTGATGTCTAAATGAACCTTTGAGTTTATTCAGCATCTTATCAGCATCCTTGTCACGGAGCGTTTTATTATCATCTTGCAATACAAAACTTACAGCATACGACTTTTTGCCTTTGCCGAGGCGAGACTCGTCTTCGTAGACATCAAAGAGATTAACATCACGCAATTCTTTTTTGATTGTACGGCGAGCAAGCTGCTCAATTTGTGCAAACTCAACATTCGTATCGACGACAAGTGCGAGATCGCGGCGCAGAGACGGAAACTTCGATGGAGCAACAAACGCAATGCTTGAGCGATTTGCAATTTTGCAAACTGCCTTCCAATCAACAGCAGCAAAAAAGACATCCGCATCAATATCAAATTGTTTGAGTAATTGATGACTGACTTGCATCAGCTCGACGATCGTCGTGTTTTTATACTTGAAAATGAGGCCAGCATCAGAGCCATCAAGTGCAGCAGATTCTTCTGTCCACTCACTAAGTCCAGTGCGATTGAGCAACATTTCTACTGCGCCTTTCAGCTCATAAAATGATGTCAAGCGATCATCGGTATTCCATGATTCTGCATGGAGGCGACCTGTGATAGTAAGTGCTATTTGCTGCTTCTCGACAAACTTCTCGCCTTCTACTGCGTAGCTGCGACCAGACTCAAATAATTTCAAATCGCTGTTGCGATAGTTTGAGTTATGCTTGATCGCATCAAGCATACTGATCAAGAGATTTGGACGCATTGCGTCCAGCTCTCGACTCGATGTGTTGTTTATTTTAACGAGCGATTCTTGGCTGATATTCCAAGTGGCCTCTTCTACAAATGTTTTACTTGGTACAATGCTCAAGGACATCATTTCGTGAAATCCTGCTCCAGAAAGCAGATCGGCAGCACGATTGTATGCTGCAAAATTGCTTGTACCATCTGTGTACACAAGCGAAGCATTTACCTTGCTCGACATCTCGATCGTATCGTAACCGTAGATGCGGAGCACTTCTTCTACGATATCACAAGGGCGCGTGACTTCAGATTTATCAGTTGTGACGATCGCTTTGACACCGCCATCTATTTCACTTGTTTGGATTTGGAGCGCAGTGAGAATCTTGACAATATCCTCATCAGACATATCAGCACCAATCAAGCCGCGCACATAATCAAACTTGACATCGATTTCAGCTCCAGTGATTTGCTCAGGATAAACATCTGTCACTTTCGAAACTGAGGAACAACCAGCAATCGTTTTGATCAATGCTGCTGCTTGGTGTAAAGCATCGAGGCAAAGATTTGGGTCAGACCCTTTTTCAAAAATGCGAGCAGCGTCAGTGCGCAGATTGTGATGCACCATCGTGCCTCTGATCGAGCGAGCAGAAAAATGCGCACTCTCCAAGAAAATAGCGGTCGTTGATTCTGTAACTCCAGAATTTTGGCCGCCATAAACACCAGCAATGCACATCGGCTCGCCTTCAGCATTGCAGATCATCAGATCTGCTGCTCGGAGTTTACGATCTTCGCCATCAAGCGTGACGAAAGGCGTTCCTTCGGCTTTCGTCTCGACGATGATGCCGCCCTTGACATGATCGAGATCAAATGCATGAAGCGGCTGCCCCAATCCGTGCAAAATGTAATTTGTCGCATCGACAATATTATTCTTTGGCGTCAGACCAATCGCTTTCAAGCGATTTTGCAACCAAGCAGGCGATTCCTTGACTTCAACTCCTTCGATGACGAGTCCAGCATAGCGCGGACAAGCATCCGTATCTCGCACATCGACAGTAACTGTCGATGCTCCAACTGGAAGTTCTGTCTCGGAATCAAATGGATTGACGATTCCTTCAAATCCTTGATGCACGCGCATGTACGCTGCTAGATCACGCGCTACGCCATAGTGGCTTGTCGCGTCTCCGCGATTGGGCGTGAGATCAATCTCAATGATCGTATCTGTATAAATATCAAGTACTTCAGCAGCAGGCGTTCCAGCTGTATGCCTATCATCAAGCACCATGATTCCGTCATGGCTTTGACCAATGCCGAGCTCATCCTCTGCGCAAATCATCCCATACGATGACTCTCCTCGAATCTTTGATTTCTTAATATCAAATGAATCCGCTCCTGCTGGATACAAAGTCGCACCAACAGTCGCTACAACGACTGTTTGCCCAGCAGCAACATTGGGTGCGCCGCAGACAATCTGAACTGGCTCGTCGCCTCCAAGATCAACAGTCGTGACGGAAAGGCGATCAGCGTTTTCGTGCTGCTTTTTGGTCAAGACTTTACCGATGACAACGCCTTCCAAGCCGCCTTTGACAGAGCTATACTCATGTACTTTGGCGACCTCAAGGCCGATCGCAGTCAAAATCTCTGAAAGCTGCTCAACTGAATAGTCAAACGAAAGGTAATCACGAAGCCAATTGACTGAAAGATTCATAGGTTGCTTGAATTAAGAGCGCAAAGGTAGTTTACTTGTAGATGTTCTGAGGCTTGAGTTTGTAGGAGCTGCCCTCGCTGCGCGAGGTCGGGCTATGCGGCAGCTCGCGCAGTACGCCACAGACAGCCAGCGGCTGCTCACACACTGAGATTGGCGTAGGGATGGTAAGGGGCGCGTAGCGCTCACGAAGCGTAGCGGAGTGATGAGTACACGAAACCCTGAACAGCCCGCCGCGTAATGAAATGAAGCGGACGCCCCAAATAAAACAGATCATCCTACAGCCGCTGTCTCATGTGGCTGCGCTCGGCTACTCGCTCCGCTCGTATCTGCTGTCCTCCTGAGAAGTCGGGACGCACTGCCTTCTATCCCTCAGCCGTGCTGCTAGGCAAATTCGCTCTTGAGCGAAGCATCTGCTGCATCGAGTGCTGCTTGGATGCCATCGAGATTGCTGCCGCCTGCCGTCGCAAAATGTGGCTGCCCGCCACCGCCACCGCGGATGTGCGAAGCAAGTTCTCTGATTAAAGCTCCTGCTTGGATCTTGTCAGTAAGATCATCAGTGACGGCGATCGTCAAGTTTGGTTTGCCTTTGACTTCTGCTCCAAGCACAATCACACCCGAGCCAATCTGCGTACGCAAATTGAATACAAGTGTTTTGATTGCCTTTGCATCGCCGAGCGGAATTTTGCTGATAATCAATTTCGTATCGCCTACGGCTTCTGCTTGCTTGAGGAGATCGCCTTGGAGATTGGCTGCTTGACCTGCGGTTGCTTTTTCTAGCTTTTTTCGCAGCGCTTTGACTTCTTCAATCACACTCGAAACAGCCGAAACTGGATCAGCCGCTCCTTTGACGAGTTCTTTGATCGAGCTGAGTTGAGCACGTTGCTCGTTGAGATATGCTTCTGCTGCTTGACCAGTCAAAGCCTCGACGCGGCGCACGCCTGCTGCTACTCCGCCTTCGGAAGTAATAACGAACGTGCCGATCTGACCAGTCGCATCAACATGACAGCCTCCGCATAACTCCATCGAATAATCAGAGTCGAATGTGATGACGCGAACGCTGTCTCCATATTTTTCTCCAAAGAGCATCGTCGCGCCGAGATCACGAGCTTCATCAATCGGAATACTTCGCTTTTCGTCAAGGGAGATGTTTGCGCGGATTTTTTGATTGACGAGCTGCTCGACTTGCTTGATTTCTTCTTGCGTCATCTTACCAAAATGACTGAAATCAAATCGAAGCATCGAGTCATTGACCAAGGAGCCGCGCTGTTGCACATGATCACCAAGTACTTCGCGAAGCGCCGAATGCATCAAGTGCGTAGCTGAGTGATTGGACTCTGTCGAGCGGCGTTTATCTGCGTTGACTTGTGCTACAGCTTGTTGATTTGGATTTGCTGGAATTGTCTCTGCTACATGAATGATGAGATCATTTTCTTTACGCGTATCGAGAATTGAAATTGATTCTTCTCCGATTTTGAGCGTTCCAGTATCGCCGACTTGTCCACCGCCTTCGGGATAAAATGGTGTCTTATCCAAAACGAGGTGATGCTGCTTACCGCTCTTTGTCTTGACAGTTCTGTACTTCAAGATTTGAGCGTCTTTGACATTTAAATCGTCATAACCAACAAATGTGACGTCTGTCGAATCTGACATTTCAGTCCAGTCGCTGACTTCGCGAGCGGCGTCAGCTTTGGAGCGTTTGCGCTGCGCATCAAGCGCCGACTTGAATCCGTCTTCATCAATCTCTAGACCTCGCTCGGCTGCAATCAATCGTGTCAAGTCTACAGGAAAGCCAAACGTATCGTATAATTCGAAGACAACGTCGCCAGAAAGCTGCTTGCTGTCGGAGCCGAGCTGCTCAAGACGTTTGAGACCGCCTTCTAGTGTCCTAAGGAAGCTTTTCTCTTCTTCGCGGATCACATTCGTCAAAAACTCTTGCTGCTCGACAAGCTCAGGGAAGGCATCGCCCATCACTCGGACTAAAAGCGACACCATATCATACATGAATGGCTCTTTGAGATCAAGGAAACTAAATCCGTAGCGCACTGCTCGACGCAAAATGCGGCGCACAACATATCCTGCTCCTGTATTGGACGGAAGCTGCCCATCGGCAATCGTAAATGAAACTGCACGCAAGTGATCAGCAATCACGCGCATGGCGATATCTGTGTACGCATCGTCGGCATAATCATTTGTATATGACTTACCGCTTCGCTTTTCGATGTCTTGGATCAAGACAGCGAATTGATCTGTATCGTAATTCGATTGTTTCCCTTGGAGCGCCATGCAAAGACGCTCAAGTCCCATTCCTGTATCGATGTGCTTGGCTGCTAGCTGCTCAAGTGAGCCATCAGCCTTACGATTGAATTGAATGAAAACGAGATTCCAGATTTCAATCACAAGTGGATGATCTTGATTAACAAGCGTTGCGCCTGGCACTTTTGCTTTGTCTTCATCAGATCGTAAATCAATATGAATCTCAGAGCAAGGGCCGCAAGGACCTTGTGCGCCCATCTCCCAGAAGTTGTCTTTTTTGTCAAAAGGCAGAATGCGATCATCAGGCAAGTGAACTCGCCACATATTAGCAGCTTCTTCATCTGCGGCTAATCCTTCAGCTTCATCACCGCCGAAGTACGACGCGTACAAATCTTCTTTATTCAATTTGTAGACTTCAGTAAGCAGCTCCCACGCCCAATCAATTGCTTCTTGCTTGAAGTAATCGCCAAAGCTCCAATTGCCCAACATCTCAAACATCGTGTGATGGTAGCTATCGCGGCCGACTTCTTCGAGATCATTGTGTTTACCAGAAACCCGTAGGCATTTTTGAGTATCAACAACGCGCGGTATGGTACGTTCTTGATTTCCAAGGAAGTAATCTTTGAATTGATTCATTCCGGCATTCGTAAACAAGAGTGTAGGGTCGTCTTTGTTTACAATAGGAGCAGATCTGACTATGTCATGCCCTTTTCGCTCAAAAAAATCAAGAAATGTCTGGCGGATTTCAGCAGTTGTCATTCGTTTCTGTTTCTAGTATTTGACCGAAAATGCTTGTTTTCAATTGTTTATAAGCTACTGATCAGCTTCCTTTTAACATTCACTAACAAGGTCAAATTCAAATTTGGTTTGCGATTGTCAATCTCAAATCATTAAATTTGCAGTCCTCTATCCTGAGATAGTGCAGCAGATCGTGTTTATCATTGACGCTGCAAAGCTATTGAAAGGCTCAACAACTACACACACTTATGAGACAAGAAAAATTTGTCTATAATAAGCAGACGTTACGCTACGAAAAGGTTGAGACACCTTTGAAGGCTCGTCTACTTACAATCGGCTTTTACCTCGCCTCAGTTGTTGTTGTTTCATTCTTAGTTGGTTCCTTGATGTATGCGTACTTACCAAGTCCGCGTGAGCGAATGCTCGAAAAAGAATTGACAAGTATGTCTCAACAGTACACATTGCTCGAAGAGCGTATGGAAATCATCGCTGGTGTCCTCGGAGATATGCGTGAGCGTGATGCCAATGTCTTCAGAATGACATTTGGTATGGAACCTGTTGATGATTTTGAGTGGAATGGTGGTATCGGTGGTCACGATGCGTATAACAACCTTCGCACATTTGATAGTGGCCGCTTAATGAGTTCAACGACTTCAAAATTGGATGAACTCGAAAGACAAGTAGTTGTCCAATCACGCTCACTTGATGACATCATCAATATCGCAAAAGATCGCGAGAAGCAAATCAGTCATACGCCAAGTATTAAACCTATTCGTGCAGATCAATTAAATCGTTCTATCAATCTCCTTTCTGGATTTGGTATGCGCCGTCATCCTATCCATAAAGTTGTTAAAATGCACGCTGGTATTGATTTTTCTGCTCCACAAGGCACGCCTATCAACGCAACAGGTGATGGAAAAGTGACACGCATCAAATATGACAAGCGTGGCTACGGTACAAACGTTATGATCGACCATGGCTATGGCTTTACTACGCTTTATGCTCACATGCGCGACGTAGATGTAGAAATCGGAGAAAAAGTGCACAAAGGACAAAAAATAGGCACAGTAGGTAACACTGGTACTTCAACAGCTCCTCACTTACACTATGAAGTGCGCCAGAACGGAAAGCCTGTCAACCCAATACACTATTGTATGGATGGTCTGTCGCCTGAGCAATATCAGCAGCTCGTTGAGAGTGCATCTACTGCAAATCAATCATTTGATTAAGGGCATTATTTATCAAACGAAAGCGCCTTTGAATTCTTCAAAGGCGCTTTTTTTATGTATTTTTTTGAAGTAAGTTTGGAGTAGAGATGAGCTCGAGCGACCAACCATATAAATTGTATTACAGTATCGGTGAGATTGCTGATATGTTTGGTGTATCTACTTCGCTGATTCGATTTTGGGAAAATGAGTTTGATGTACTCAAACCAAAGAAAAATAGTAAAGGAGATCGTCGCTTTCGAGATAAAGACATTCAAATCTTAAAGATCATCTTCCATCTCGTCAAAGAGAAAGGATATACTCTTGATGGCGCTAAGCGTGAATTGAAAACAAATCGAAAGCAGCACGAAAAGCGGCTTGAAGTGATATATTCATTAAAAGAGCTCCGTGTTTTTTTGGTCAATCTGCAAGAAGAGCTCTAATGGACAAAGGATGGTAAGGGGCGCGTAGCGCTCCCGAAGCAAGGCGTAGTGATGAGCGAACAGCGAAACCCTGAACAGCCTGGTCTCAGACTTCATTTTTGAATGTCTGAGATGGCCCATTTTGAATCAATTCAAATCAAAATCAATGCTCTGTAGAAGTTTCTCTATTTTTGAGATGTGAAAACAACTTTACTACAATTTCTATTTTCTGCGTTTGTCTTGATTTCAGGAATTCAAGCACTAGATGCACAGGGTGTAGACTTGCTACATTACAGCAGATCGATAACGATATTGGATCGCTTAGCCATCAAAAGTGGACGAAATCTTAATCCTGACTTTCACTCAAATCTCAAGGCATGGACTCGACAAGACGCGGTCAAGTTGGCTCAAGAAATGCTCAATGATAGTACCTTGACTGATGGTGATCGGGCTGATATTTTATACATCCTGACGGATAATAATGAGTTAGCAAAAAATGTCGATGTAAAAGTCAGTAGCACTGTTGAATACAAGAAAGTATATGTCGATGATGAAGAGCTTTTTTATACGCGTGATCGAATAAGTCAAGTAGACACGCTACAAGAAGTAACTGAATACGGCAAACGCAAACCGATTTTTAAATTCTTTTATCGATCAACTGGCAATTTTTTGCAGGTCGATAAACCAAATTTTAATTTACGAGTCAATCCAATTATTGATTTTAGAATTGGAAAAGATCTTGATGACACTGGTTTATTATTTAAAAACACTCGTGGATTTAGACTCCGAGGAAATATTGCTAATAAAATTGGTTTTTATACAAGTATCCAAGAGAATCAAGAGCGTTTGCCTACTTTTTTAGAGGAAAAAGCTGTGCAATTAAATGCTGTACCTGACGCAGGATTTATTAAAAATTACAACAGCCGTATTTTTGACACGCCTGATGCGTATGATTATTTAACTGCGCAAGGATATGTAACATTTCCTGTCACTGATTTTGTACGTGTCCAGCTTGGCCATGGGGAGAATTTTATTGGAGATGGAATCCGATCAATGATTTTATCAAATGACGGCGCTGATTATTTCTATTTAAAATTACGGACGCGTATTTGGCTGCTTGAATATCAAAACTTATTTGCGGAAATTAGCGGCAGAAGTAATCCCTTTGCCATCGATCGTCTTGTGCCTAAAAAATATATGGCACAGCACCACTTGAGTTTCCGTCCGCATCCAAATGTCCGATTTGGTATTTTTGAAACTGTTGTTTTTTCTCGTAATGCAGGATTCGAATTACAATATTTAAATCCACTTATTTTATATCGCACGATCGAAGGTGCACTTGGCAGCCCTGATAATGTTTTAGTCGGTACTGATTTTACAATTAATGTCAAACGAAAAGGCCAAATATATGGTCAACTTGTATTAGACGAATTCAAGTTTAATGAATTGGTAGAAGGAAATGGCTGGTGGGCAAATAAATTCGGAATTCAGCTTGGCGCAAAATATATAGATGCATTTGGTATCGATCATCTTGATTTACAAGGTGAAATCAATATCGCTCGGCCGTATACGTATTCGCACCGTGATAGTACTGCGAGCTACACCCATTATAATCAACCGCTTGCACATCCGCTAGGTGCAAACTTTATAGAAACTATTGGTAAAATACGCTATCAACCAATTCCAAAATTGACATTAAATGCAAGTGTCATGACTGCTCGCTATGGGCTTGATTCGCTTGACTCAAATTGGGGCAGCAATATATTACTCGAAAATACAAGTCGCGAACAAAATTTTGGAAATACAATCGGTCAAGGTGTTACTACTCAAATTGTGCATGCGCGTTTTTTAGCGAGTTATGAGTTGTATCATAATTTATTTTTAGAAGCTGAAGCCGCTATCAGAATCCAAAATGCAGAACTTAATAGTTATGATAATACTATGAAGTATTTCGGTCTTGGATTTAGATGGAATATCGCTCCACGAGTACTTGATTATTAAATTTATAAATTGGGGCGTCCGCTTCGCGGCGGGCTGTACGCAGTACGGTAACCTAGATTCTATTAAAAATGCCAAGCAAATTTGCTTGGCATTTTTAATAGAATCCGCCCTACAGGCGCTGCTCCCATCCCTACGCCATACAGAGCCAAAAATAACTTACTCTTGAGCAGTGTTGGACAAGCGCTGCGAAGTGGTGGCGATAGCCAGATGCGAATGCAATGAGCAGCCGAGCGAGCAGCGAGCCACGAAGCATAGC
>JAHDHF010000054.1 GCA_020631455.1 Saprospiraceae bacterium | reverse complement strand
CAAATAAAAAATCTCCTAGTAATTTTTACTAGGAGATTTTTGATGAAGGGGCAGCTCCAACTCATATACATTGAAGAAATATTATTTTTTCTTGGCGCGCTCTGCTCGCTGCATTTTGTTCTCCGATGAGCGTGAGCCTCGCTTGTATAATTCAAAGCGTGATGGCTGTGGTTTTGGCGGCCAGTAGTTGTTGCTGACTTCTGTATCGGCTGTCTCGATATATGGATCGAGCGTGATCTGCTTGACTTCCTTTTTGAATGGGAAGACTTTTTTCATCTTGCGCTCTGTCGTGTTTGTCATTTTCCAGATTTCGGCTGGAATGTGGAGCACTTCTTCGCTGCCATCGGTAAACTCAAACTGGAGAATCAGCGGCATGACGAGTCCACCGACATTCTCAAATTCGATCTCGTAAAAGTTGTAACCTGCATCGAGCATGCTGCGCTCCTCGTCTCCGAGTCCGTCACGGTATTTTTTGTAGGCTTCGCGATCGAGGCGATCGACTTTGTATGGATCATAGGTCGTGTAGAAGTCGTTGAGTCCTTTGTCTTTTTCGTTGTATGTCTGCTTAATCTGCTCACGATTACGCTTGAAGCTGATATTTTGCTGATCGACATTTTTGTTGCGCTCGGCAGCAAGCTGCTTGTTGACATCTGGATTCTTACTATCAAACTGCATCCAGCGGACTTCATTGATCGAGATATCGACATGATCATTTGTGAAGAACCAGCCGTGCCAAAACCAGTCGAGATCGACTGCTGAAGCATCTTCCATAGTACGGAAGAAGTCAGCTGGCTCAGGGTGCTTGAATTTCCAGCGATTGGAATAGGTCTTGAAGGCATGATCGAATAGCTCCCGGCCCATGACTGTCTCGCGCAGGATGTTGAGTGCTGTTGCTGGTTTTGAATACGCATTTGCACCAAATTGATATATACTTTCAGAATTTGTCATGATTGGTGAGATGCGTTTTTTGTCACCTTTCATGTAGCGTGTGATCTTATGAGCTGGTCCGCGGCGACTCGGATAGTCACGCTCAAACTCTTGCTCTGTCAAATACTGAAGGAATGTATTGAGACCTTCGTCCATCCATGTCCATTGGCGTTCGTCGCTATTGACAATCATCGGGAAGTAATTGTGACCGACTTCGTGAATAATTACTCCGATCATACCGTACTTGACGCGTTCGCTGTACGTTCCATCTTCATTTGGGCGACCGAAGTTGAAACAGATCATCGGATACTCCATGCCGATGCGGCCTGCGTGTACAGAAATAGCAACTGGATATGGATACGGGAATGTATAGTGCGAATACCACTTGAGTGTATGGGCAACGACTTTTGTACTGTACTGTTCCCAGAGCGGATTTCCTTCTTTTGGGTAATAGCTCATCGCCATGACTGTTGTACCATCAGCTTGCTTGACAGCCATTGCATCCCAAATAAATTTGCGGCTTGTCGCAAATGCAAAGTCTCGCACATTGTCTGCGTGATAAATCCAGGTCTTCGTTTTTTTCGATTTTGTTTTTTCGGCTTTTTCGGCTTCGTCTTGAGTGACGATGATTACAGGTTCTTCAAATGATGACTGCGCTTTTTTGTAACGTTCACGCTGCGTCTTCGTAAGGACTTCTTCTGGATTTTGTAGCTCACCAGTAGATGAAACAATGTGATCGGCTGGAACTGTCAAGGCGACTTTATAATCTCCAAAAGTCAAGGCAAACTCCCCTCTCCCGAGGAATTGTTTGTTTTTCCAACCGTCGTTGTCAGAATATACTGCCATGCGAGGGAAGTATTGAGCGATGGTGTAGAGGTAGTTTCCATCTTTTTCGAAGTATTCGTAGCCGCCACGGCCGCCGATTTTCATGCGGTCATTGATGTTGTACCACCATTTGATGTTGAAGGTTACATTTTCTCCAGGCTTTAAAGCAGTCGGGAGATTGATGCGCATCATTGTTTTATTGATGGTGTATGAGAGCGCTTTGTTTTTTGCATCTGTAACAGACATAATCTTAAAGCCACCATCAAACCAAGGCATCATACGCTTGAGCTGAGCAGCTGACATGCGCTCACTAATGCTGCTATTGGCAATTTTGTATGAATCGCTATCTTTTGCTCGGACATTTTGATCAAGTTGAACCCAAAGGTATTCGAGCTGATCTGGCGAGTTGTTGTAGTATGTGATTGTTTCATCACCATCAAGACGCTGCTTTTCGTCATCGATTGTGATCTTCATATCATAATCAGCGCGCTGCTGCCAATATTCATGTCCTGGAGCTCCACTACCAGTTCGGTACACATTTGGTGTAGGTAGTTCTTCGTTGAGCTGTCTGAACTTATTGTGATCTGTAGTCGGCTGAGCGATGAGCAAAGGAGATATTGCAAATAGGCAGCAAATCAATGAGAGAAGATGTTTTTGCATAACGTACATTAGTGAGTGGATAAAACGAAGATGAAAGGTACAACGATAACGCATTTTACTGTTGCAGTTTTGGTAGTGATTTGGTCACTTCCTGCGCTTTTAGGGTTTACGATGGCTGCTGATCATCCATTTTATGTGTCAGTAACTGAAGTAGAACATAACCAAGAGACCAATCGGCTCGAGTTTTCGCTTGCAACGTTTAGTGATGATGTCGAGCGGATGCTGCTAGAAGAGTACAATATTCAAGGAGATATTCAAGAGTGCTTTGTCTCTCCTACTCAAGATTCGTTGTTGCAAGCGTATGTGCTTGGGCAATTTGAAGTCTATCAAAACAGAGAAATGATAGATTTAACTTGGGTTGGCTGCGAATTGGCTGACGGAGATGCGATGTATATGTACTTTGAATCCTCTCCTATTTCTGAAGGAGATTTCTCAATTCGCAATGAATTTTTAGTCGATCGGCTTGATGAGCAGATCAATATCATGCATTTCAGCGGCTTTGGATCAGAGAAATCCGCTCATTTAACACGCAGAGAGCCTGTTTTTGAGCTTTCTTTTTAATGTTTCACGTGAAACATTTAACTTGTTTGTTAGTAGATAATGTTTCACGTGAAACATTATGCGATACGAACACCCTCATTGTCTAGAAGGACTCGTCCATCATTTCCGCTTGAATTCAAATAGAGAATAGTCGATAATGTGTGTATAGACCATTTTGCTAGACAATCATCAGAAGTAATTAGAAGCTTCTGAACTGATTTAAAATCAGAAACACTTAAGTATTGTACAAGGCTAGCAGCTGTAAAAGAAGAGAGAACAGATAAATTTGATTCTGTTAGTTTCTCACTATTCACACATGAATATGATAAACCATGTGGCAAATACACACGATATGATTGGTGAGCATTAGAGCTGCTTAATCCACCTATCAGCGTTGCTATAGCTTGTTTCTTGAATTGGATATCTGAAATAAGCTCTTGCTCTACTATAAATTGAATCAAGTCTTGAATACTTAGTCCGCACTTCGAGACTTTATTGATGCCAAATAATGCTGCTGTCAAGGCTGATGGATGAGCGTAGGTGTGTAGAAATTTCTCAAAGCCGCGTTTGTATTGTAGCGAAAATGAATCTTCAATATCAAAATCGGATAAGAAGAGATCAAGGACATTCCATAAGTCAGTTGCAAAAGCATCAGACAAACCTCGAATCTCTGTTTCATCTTGATCTGAAATTGATACAATACAATTGACAAACTCACCATTCAGACAAAGAGAAAACGGTGAATCAGCAGCAAATGCAGGAATAGCTATCGGTGAAAGTACTTTTACGCCCATGGTCGTTGATCTAAGTAAAGGTTTTCTAATCGAGTCATTTCAGCTTTATCCGACGGTGATTTATCACCTTGGCCGCATAAATGCAAGACACCATGAACCATGACACGTTCTAGTTCTTGATTTATGGAAACATCATAAGTCTCAGCATTATCGATGATACGCTCTAGGCTGATATACAACTCACCGCTGATTGGCTTCTCACTATGCTGAAAAGTGATAATATCTGTTAATGTATCGTGATTGAGATATTGGACGTTAAGTGAATGCAAATAAGAATCTGTTACGAGAATTATCTCGATCTCTCCGAAGACTTGCTCTTGAGATACTACTACTTGAGTGAGCCATGTTGATAAAGCTTCTTCATCTAATGTATACTCAACTTCATGCAATGAAAATGAAATGCCTGGCTGCTCAATATGATCGAATGAATCAAACACGGGTGCAAATGTACTCTACCCTACATAAAATAAGAGCGTGGCTGAGGGATGGAAGGTGTTGTCTGAACGAAGCGTGACTATAAGGAGCGCGGAGAGAGTGCCGGACAGCCCGACCCGAAATGAGCTTTGCGAATGAGGGACAGCCCCAAAAAATTAAATATCAAATATGTGGGCGATCCGGCATCAAGATGCCGTCAGGCTATACGCGGGCTCGCTGTTCGCTCGGCTGCTCATCGTGCTGCGCACGATTTCGCATCTGGCTGCGCCACCCGCTCCTATCCTTATCGCAAAAACATTATCACTCGCATTCGAGATTGAACTCGATTTCTACAGTTGTACCACGATCTATAAAACGTACGCAATCACAGACCTTCTTGATAAGGAAAACGCCTCGGCCGCCTGGCTCTGCGATATTGTCGGGATGTGTAGGATCTGGCAGAGCATCTGGATCAAAACCTTGACCTTGATCACTGATCTGAAAACTGAGGACAGATTCATCAGGCTGCAATAGTTTGATTTGTACAAACTTGCTTTCGTCTTCGCAATTGCCATGAATGATGGCATTGTTGACAGCTTCTGTTAAAGTGAGCAACATATCAGCCTTGACTCGTTCGGACAATGAAAAGTCTCGCTCGATCAGCCCTAAATAATCAGGAACAAGATCAATACTCTGCTTACAAGACGGTAAACGTAGATGATATTTTTTGTTGAACTCTGTCACAACTATACTACAATGCTAAAACTGTCTAGCGAGTTCCAGACTTAAGCCGTTCGAAGTATCGATCGACTAATGATTTGTAATATGGCTTTAGTGATGGAGAAACAGACTTATACATATCAACTTCAGATTCTCTTGATTTGAGATACTCTTCAAGTGCAGGCGGCATCTTGCGCTCTTGCTCTTGAGCTGTTTGTGATTTGCGCTTTTGTTCCTTCTCACGTTCACGTTCAGCTTTATCGTATTCGAGTAATCTTGTAAGTATTTGTTCTTGACGCTTAACCATTTCTGTCGTCAATTGTTTGTTAACGAGACCTGTCTCGATCTTGTCCATCTCTTTCATTAGCTCTTGCAATTCTTTATTGCCTTTGCCTTGTTCTTGCAATTCTTTCTGATAATCACGTAAGGCTTTACGAATAGCAGCTTGCTGTGCAGCCATTTGGGCGTATTTTTTCGCCATTTCTCCTTGATCTCCTCGGCTTCCTGGTTTTCCGTCTTTATTAGGTTTTTTGCCTTCTCCTTTTTGACCTTCAGCTTCTTGCTTCATTTTTTCATTGAGCTCTTGCTGCATATCACCAATTGTTTTCATCGGCATCTTACCCGAAGCTCCAGGTTTAGGGTTTTGACACATTTGGCTACCTGACATTTTTTGAGCCATATCTTGCTGCATTTGATCCATGACTTCGCTCAACATGAGAGCAAGATCATTTACACTTTTCATCGTGCGCTGCTGATGATTTGATGCTTGAGCTTTTTTACGCTCTTCAAGTTCATTCAGACTTTTACTCAGATCACGTTTGATCTCAGTGACTTTTTCTGTAACAAATGACTCAATCTGGAAGACTCGTTTACTCAGTTCTTGAAGACTGTCTTCGATGTGCTTAAAATCGTCTTCTAGTTTGTATTGCTCTTGTACAAGCTCTACATATAAAGGCGTATTAATAGAAGACGCTTTAATGTCATTCATAAGTTCTTCTTGATCAAATGAAAGCGTGATGAGATTTTCCATGAGCTGTCGGAGCGCATCCATATCTTCTTCCATCTGCTCCATTTCACCACCATCCATTGACTCTTTCATCTTCTTGGCCATGTCCTTCATCTTCTCGGCAGCTCCTTTCTGAGACTCACTCGCTTTTTGTGGTTTGCCAGATTTCATCTCCTCTTGAGAATCATTCATCTCTTCGTTGATGTCTTGTTGGTCTTGCTCAGTATCACCCATTTCCATAGGCTGAGCGAGGTCTTTATTTTTCTCTTTGAGTTCATCAAGTTTCTCTTCTAGCTTATTGAATTCTTCTTTAATCTCTTCCTGCTCCTTCTTGGCTTGCTCTTGACCAATTTCATTCTTCTCGACCTTGTCCGCGAGTTCTTCTTGTTTTTTAGCAAGTTCTTCGAGCTTTTCGATGGTTTGCTGCATTTCGTATTCCATCTCGAGCTTCTTGAATAACTCTTCGAGCCGCTCTAGATTTTTCTGGAATTCTTGATCATCCATTTCCATTTGCTCCATCTGCTCGAGCGTGGATTTTTTATCCATTTTTTCAAGCAGCTCTTCGAGTTTCTTCATCATCTCTTTTTGCTCATCACTCATGAGCTCTTCAAACATCTTATTGAGTTTTTCTTGCTTCTCTTGGAGCTCCTCGCTTGGTTGATTGAATTCTTCTTGATTCTCCTTATTCTGATCAAACTTCTCTTTTGCCTTTTCAAGCTGCTCTTGCATCTCTTTTTGCATTTCGAGTAGTTTCTCTAGCTCTTGACGATCTTGCCAGTTGAGTTCTTTCTTCTGCAAAAACTTTTCGCGAAGACGTTCGATCTCTTCAGCAAGCGCTTTGCTTTCTTGCATTGCTTCATTGAGTTCTTCTTTTATCTCTTCATTATTAGAAGCAGTGAGTTCTTCTACTTCTTCAAGACTAGGCATTGAGAATGTCATGACAGATGTACGAGCAGTTTTGCTGCCATTAATCGCATCATTGTCTGCTACTTCAAAAAAGTACGACAACTTATCACCAGGTTTGAGATTTAACTCATTGACATCTAGCTCGTAGGTATAATCTGCTTGCTTCTTGCTGCTAATTGAAATTGGCTTAACAATTTGAGCTCTCGATTGATTGGTTAAAGGATTCGTCACTGAGTATTTGAAACTCAAGTTGCGTATACCATAATCATCGGCTGCATCACCAGCAAAGAAGATCACACGCTTTTGAGTAGAATCCTCAAATGACTGTACATTAATCGTTGGGTACAAATCAGCAATGACACTCACAGAGTATGAAACTGAATCTGCTTTTGGCAGATTCTCATTTCCTAGTATGACAGCGTATCGTAAATTCCGAAGAATTCGATTCTTATAAGTAAACAGTTCCTCTCCTGTACGATTCGCTAGACGAAGTGAATCTTCTTGCCCAAAGCGCAAACCAACCATATCAGTATGCTCAGAAGTAAATCTCCATGTCAAGCGAGAACCAACAGGTACAACCATATCGCCAACATTACTAATGATTTCATCAGCTCGACCAGTATAGCCAGGGTAATCAGCCAAGACTTCAAATCCAGACATGTGTGGTTTCTTCAAAACAGAGAGTTCGTATTCTTTCGAATCAAAACCATTTGCTGTGAAGTAAAATGATTTATCATTTTGCACATTTTTGAAAACATGCGAATATTCACCAGGAGCAGTTTCGTTGAGCTTATATGAAAAACCATCGACGATGACAAACGCTTCAGAAGGCAACACTTCTCCTTCTACTTTGACCGTTAAAGGATAATCCTCAAACTGTACAACTTCTGCAGAAGAATCATCAATCACAAATGTGAATGGCGCTTCACGTTCATATGTTTTGTCATTATTGATGATCCGAGTTGTTCCATCTTGAATGATTGTGCTTGTAAACAACAACACGACAAGCAGCAACAGCGGAGGTAATGCATAACGCAGATACGTTTTGTTTTTACTTAAATCAATTGCTTTACGGAATGTTACAGGTTTAAGTGATTCAGTTTTTTGGTTGATACCTGCTAAGAGAAGGTCTTGCCCATGACTCGTATTGTCAGCTTGACGTTTGAGCTGTAAGACATTAAGCAGCTTGTCTTCTACATTCGGAAAATGACGACCAATGATTGTAGCAGCTTGATCATGAGATATAACCTTGCCTAATCTAAAAAACCGAAGCAAAGGCAGAAACACCCAAGCAACAAGCGAAACAGCACTTATTCCTACAAAACCATAAAACAAACCTTTGCGGATTCTACCAGAGAAATAAAAGAAATGCTCTGCTACTGTAAACAGAATAAACAAGCCGACGATTAGACCAACTGCATACAGTAAACCACGTAAAAGTTGGTTGATATAATACTTGCGGATAAACTTATCCAAGCGCGCAATCAACTCATTATAATCTGTCATCATCGTAGCCATACTGCTGTACTTATTTAACTCGTCAATTTACTACACAATTACAGCAAAATCTGTGCATTAACACAGTCTTGACTATGTACAAACATGAGTAGACACATCGCAGACTGTAGAAAGTAAGATGAAATAATGAGCTGCCCTTCCGCTTCGCTTCAGGTCGGGATATTCGGCAGCTCGCTATTCGCTCGGCTGCTTCACTAACGTTCAGCATCTGCTGCGCACTGCCTACTATCCCTCAGCCAAAAAAGATACTAAAAACTGCATAGTTTATGCAGAGTATTTTTGTGCACCCCATGAAACAAAAAATACAACTATACTTTACAAATTTCTATAGAACGTTTCCTGTTCAATTACTCAGATTACATGCTACATCTCAGCTTGGTATCTTAGTACTATGGCTCATTTTACTTGGTCTAATTACTGGGCACGTTGGCCAATTCTTTGGTTTTCAAAATAATTTTCTTGATCCAGAATATCTCGGCAGCGTAAGCTACATGAGCTTCTTCTTTATAGGATTAGCTCTATCAGGTATGGTCATCGTATGGCATACGACTTCATATACATTGATGAGCTATCGCTTTCCTTTTCTAGCATCTCTTAGCCGCCCATTTCTTGTTTTCTGTTTAAATAATTCAATTATTCCAGTCATTATTTACACAGTCTATATTGGTTACATCATACAATTTCAATGGTACAATGCCTATGCAGAACAAAATAGTATAATACAATTTATAGCAGCACTTTTTACAGGTTCATTGTTGACGTTTAGCATCGCAGCGCTTTATTTCAGTTATACAAATTCTGATATAAATAAACTCAAAGGCAAAAAAGTATCAGCTGAAAAAATACGAAAGCTCGTACCAAATAAAACAAAGCAGCTTGAGACTACAGAAGATATTTATGCTAATGCTGTTATCACAAATACATATTTTAATCAACGTTTTCAATTAAGATCGACTCGAGATGTCTCGCATTACAATACGGATCTGATATTAAAAGTATTTAAGCAAAATCACCTGAACTCGATTATCATCCAATTATTCACGATTGCTATTTTATTCTTTCTTGGAGTACGAGCTAGTAGTGAGCGATTTGATATACCAGCAGCAGCATCATTCATTTTGACGATGACTGTGCTCATGTCATTCTTAGGAGCTCTCAAATACTGGCTTGGCACTTGGAGGACATTAGGTACAATTGCTTTACTGCTTTTTATAAACTGGATTTCCTCCTACACATACTTTGAGCGTATCACGTATGCATTTGGGATGAATTACGAAGTTAAAGCTGCTCTATACAATGATTCAATTATTAAGTCAATCCATACAGATCAAGTGTATGAAGATGATATAAAAAGAATTGAAAAGACATTAAACAAATGGAAAAAAAATCTTACAAAAGGTAGACGTATTTACAAGCCTAAACTTGTTGTTATTGCATCAAGTGGTGGTGGGCTACGTGCATCATATTGGACGACTCATAATATTCAATTATTAGACAGTATCACAAATGAAAAATTATTTCCGCATACTGTATTGATGACAGGAGCCTCAGGGGGAATGTTTGGGGCTGCTTATATGCGCGACGTTTATCTACAATCTATTCTAGAAGATTCAATCAATCTAAAAGAGCGAAAATATTTAAACAATACAGGTAAAGATCTACAAAATGGATTGACGTTTACCTTTCTTGTGAATGACTTACTCTTCAGTAATCAAACAGTCAATGTATATGGTAAACGATATTCGAAAGATCGTGGCTATATGTTTGACAAAGCTTTGATGAATAATACAAATGCGCTCAATCATCCTCTAGTTTATTATAGAAAATTTGAAGAAGATGCCACAATACCTATGATGGTATTATCGCCAGTAAGTATTAATGATGGAAAACGAATTATCATTTCACCACTAGGTATGTCCTATTTGTGTCGTACTAAACCTAAGCCAAGTATTCAATATCCTTTTGAATATGATGGGATAGATTTTATAAAAGTATTTAAAGATCAAGCTGCTGATAGTTTACGATTTTCGACTGCTCTACGAGCGCAGGGAACATATCCTTTATTTATGCCGAATATCAATTTACCAAGCGAACCGCGTATAGAATTAATTGATGCAGGTGTTAGAGATAATTTTGGGATTAATGATGCGTATCGCTTTTTATCTGCACATAAAGATTGGATCAAAAAAAATACAAGCGGAATCGTTATTATTTCTCTTCGAGCATTTGATAAACTAGCGATCCGTAATCAACCACAAGGAGGATTTCTGGATCGTGCTATACGTCCTACGTCTGTTATGAATACAATGACTGAACGACAAGATTTTATGCAAGATCAATACTTGTCAGATTTAATAGATCAATATGGCAGCCAAAAAGTAGATATTATAAATTTAACGTACAAGCCACCCAAAGATGAAAAAGATAAAGTCAGTATGAGTCTTCATCTTACAGAACTTGAAAAGTATTTAATACGTCAAGCTCAAAATCTGCCAGAAAATCAACAAGGATATAATCGATTAAAACAACTGATTAAATAAATATATGGACAAGCGCTGTGAAGTGGTGGCGAAATGAAATGAGCCAGATGCAAGCGGAGCGCAGCAGCCGAGCGAATAGCGAGCCACGTAACATAGCGACCCGATGCGCAAAGCGCGAGGGATGGCCCACAACATCAATAAATAATTTATGAAATACTATTCTTTTTATTTACTATCTATTTTATTATTTCTAGTCGGGTGTAATGACTCTATCGATAATTTAATAGAAGAAGAAAATCAAGTCATAAATCAAAGTGAGATAATTGATAATAAGGATGTTCATGTAATGCATTATATAACGTGGGTAGAAAATGCACGCGTAAGAAAGTATCCACGATTTAATGCAGAAGTAATTGATGTACTGGATTTATATGAGGTGGTTTACCAAACAGGAGATCCTAGTGAAATACCCGAAAAAGCTACATTAAAAGGAAAAGAATTTACAGATGTCTTTCTGCAAATAGAATATGGTGAAGGTAAACTTGGTTGGATTTTTGGCGGCTGTGTACAGCCTGAGTATAACATCGATCATTCAGAAATTGTAGAACAACAATTTGAAAATAAATTAAAAGAGATTAAATTAATTTGCCCATCAATTGATAGATTGCCGCTTAACTGGGATTTTACACAAGACTTAACTGTTCTCTGTTTATATCTTGATCCTATACAAGATTGTGATACAGAAGATATAACTGAATATGATGCTGATCAAATACCTGATACGTATTTAGCCTTCTTGAAAAATTTAAAGCATCAATTACGGGAGCTGCACATTGGTGAACTCAATGTCTCAATGGAAACAATTGCAGAGCATATTTCTGAGCTTAAAAAGCTGCAAGCTTTATCAATTTATAATGCAAATCTATCTGGAAAATTGCCTCGTGATATAATTACTCTTCAAGAATTAAAAGAACTTGACGTCCACTGTAATGAAGAATTAAACATTGATGATATTGTATCATCATTTCCAAAACTGGAGACATTGAAAATAGGTTCTTCATCAGGACCACGTTTACCAATTTATTGTCAAACAATGAATCAGCTCAAGCGTGTTGAGTTTTTATTATGCGATGGAGAATCAGAATTAGACTATGAACCAATCGATCAAGTGCCCGTGAATATTCATGCGCTCAAACATATTGATGAGCTTTATCTCGAAGGGTATACGCCTGAAGTCATTCAAGAAATAAAAACAATATTACCTCAGGTAAAAATTGAAGAAGCCTATACTAAGAATCAGCATCTTTATTCAAATTAAATCCGTGCAATTCTTGTTGTATAAAAGTTTCAGGGAATTCATCTACTCCTGGAAAACCCAGTTGAATATCGCGACCATCATATGGTACATGTGCTGTACCAAATACATAATCCCAAATAGCTAAACTTAATCCAAAGTTGATTCCTGTTTCGCGGCCTTCGGGAAGCTCATAACTATGATGCCAAATATGCATCTCAGGGCTATTAAAAATGTACTTAATAAATGGAGAAAATGCAGTTGCACCAATAAGCGCAAATGCGCCAACTAAGCCAAGTTGAGCAAAAACAGTAACATCCAGCTGAATGACAACAAATGCTCCAATCAGCATCCAAATAATACCACTGCTTATAGAATTAGGAAGTGACAAATTAGAATGATTGTAATGACCAATAGCAAGTGTGAAAATATGTATGATAAAAAAGTCGGATAAACCAATTCCGATTAATGCTAGTGGAATGTACTCAAGTGATCGATACACGACATTTTCCATCCAATGGTATCTCAAATGAGCTGCAAAACCCATCTCTTGAACAGAATGATGGACTTTATGAAATTCCCAAAGACGAGGTGAATAGTGAAGTAATCGATGAATCCACCATTGTATAAAATCACGCACAAAAAAGCCAAGAACTAAGTGTGCCCAAGTAGGCCATTCTTGTACATTTAAGGCAACTAAATTCGTAATACCTATAAGCCCTAAAGCATCATGAAAAAATTCTACTACGACGCTACTTGCTGCATTATAAATGATTAATGAAAATAGAAAAAAATTGAAAAACATGTAAAACACATCCATCCAGAAATCTCTTCTGAAAGCAGCTTGATTTTTACGCCAAGGAATAAGCACTTCTACTGCAAAAAAGAAAATCGAAACACCAATTAGCCAATAGAAATAATTATTCCATGATGGATGTGTAATCTCATACCATAAGTAGCTCGCATATCCACTGTAGGCGCCTAAAAATGTATTGAGATAATCAAGCATATATTTTTCTAACAAAAATGGTTGCAAATAGATTTCATCAATAGTCAGCGTACTGTCTGATACCAAACATAGATCATTGCATAAAAAAGAAACAAGCCAAAGACTTGGTGTAACTCTCCCCAGAGTACCGAGATATTTCCTATTGCGGTAAGCACTGTAATAATCCCAAGGAGTATTTGCAGTATTGTAATGACGCTAGTAGCAATTAGTCCGAATCGTAGACCTCGAGTAGTCGGTAATTTAAATCCATAAAATGTTAATGCAAAAATTGCAAGACCACAACAATATGCTAATAAGCGATGAACTGTGTGAACCAGCGAAGGAATTGGATTTAGGGAATCCGTATTATCATATTGGATGATATTTTCAGCGGTGTATCGACTTCCATCAAAAATCAATGCTGGAATAAATGAATCTCCCATCATTGGCCACGTCGTATACAAAAGACCAGCTTTCATACCAGCCATCAAGCCGCCAAAAACAATCTGAATACAAACAAGAATAAACGTAATGAGAAAAGCTCGTTTAAATCCTTTGTGTGCGAAGACAAGTTTATTTGGCTGTTGCTCTCTTAAGAACGTGTACCAAATCATCCCTGCGAGGCTAAATCCAATTGACAAGTGAATACTTAATTTATACGCACTCACCCACGGACGCTCATTTAATCCACTTGCTACCATGATCCAACCAAATGTAGCAGCCAACATTGCGAGCAGGATAACGATCCCTAGACGCTTGACAAGTTTCCAATCAAAGAGTTTCCACTTCTTGTCAATGATCGAATAATGAGCAAGAATTGTCAGAATCGAAAAAAATAAAAATGGAATAGCGAAAATGAATCCCATCATTCGAGCCCAAAGACGATGAAAATATTCCCAGAAATAAATGAATTTAAAATCATCCATGCTCATGCCGGCATTGATCTTCTGATACTGAGGCGTTGCCTTGTACAGATCAAATTCATGTTGCCAGGCAGCTTCACTCGTCGGTGGCAGTGTACCAGTCACGACCTCCCACTTGGTGATGCTGAGTCCACTTCCTGTCAGTCGAGTGACACCGCCGATGATCACCTGTCCCATCACAAGGATGACACCCAGAAAAAGCCAAAAACGAATAAACCAAGGCTTCCTAAAATGAGGTTGCTGTGGGTTCAACACATCTGTATCGAGAACTGATTTTGTCATTGCAAGCTCAAATGTACATCAGCCCAAAATGAGCATTGTCGCTCACTTGTCAACCTCATTACTATACACTATGAGATAATTAAATTTTTAAAAAAGAATCTCATTATCGTAATAAGCGCTGTGGATATCAAGATAGAAATATTGTCACGGCTGCAAGAAAATCACTTACTAAGAATTCGAAGTGCTTCATCAACATACAATGTTTGATCGATACAGCAAGTATTCGAGGCTTCTTCGCTAATCTCCACATCGATAGCTTTTGCTTTCCACCGCATAACTTTTAAGCAAAGGCGATGTGCAAAGCAACAGATTACATGTCAGCAACTTTGTGAAAAATAGAGACATACACACATAGCATTTTTCTCTATCTGCATATTTAGGTCTTGGTTGTGGATATCATCGACTTACAAACAAGTTTTACGCAGCGATTCCACACCGAGATCTGTTGTACTTTCGAGTATTATGTGTGGACGATTTTCATTAGCAGCACCTCGCGAAAAACTTGAACGCCAGCTCGGTCTTAAGATCAGTGGTACGATACATAAGCAATATAATATAGCTCCTACGCAGCACGCGTATCTCTTGACAAATCAATATCCAGATGAGCTACAACGCTATTCATGGGGATTGATCCCATCTTGGTCCAAGAATAGCAAGAAGCAAGCAAGCTTAATCAATGCACGAAGCGAAACAGTTATCAGCAAACCATCATTTCGCATTCCAATACGTCGCAATCGTTGTGTCGTACTAGCCGATAGCTTCTACGAATGGAAACGCATTGGCAGAGAAGCACATCCATATCGCATCCATGCAGTAGATGGTACACTCCTCTTGATGGCTGGCATCTGGGATGAGTGGATCAATCATGACGGACAAGCCATACGCACTTTTTCTATTTTGACGACAGAGTCCAATAGCGACCTCAAAAAACTCCACGATAGAATGCCCGTCATGCTCTCGACGCTCAATTACAAAGATTATCTATCGGATATTCCGCTTGCTGATGTCTTGACCTATCTCAAACCTGCTCCTACACATACACTCAAGATGCATCCCGTCACGAGTCGAGTCAACTCTGTTGACTTTGATGATCCACGCGCACATCGAGTTGATGACAGCGATCAGCCATTGACATTATTTGAATAATAGACCGTGTTTTTCAAAATTCGAGCGGCGCTAACGCGCCGCAAAGCACAAAAGCAACGAGAGAGACTCGTCAATCATCAAGTCCCTTGGCCAGATCACTTTGATCATATCTGTGTTGTGGGCATGCCGCGTACAGGCACTACATTTATTCAGACGGCACTTGGTCGCTCCGCAGTTGTCATGACATTTGGTGAACATCCATTATTGGAGGTCAAACCAAAAACAAATAAGCCTACAGGAGTCAAAACAATTATACCAGATCTCAAAGCAGCAAAACAATATATTCTTGATATAAAAAAACTCAGTCAAAAAAAATCTATTCTAATTGTTTATTGCTATAGAACCAATCTCTTACATCAATACATATCACTTCAGCGCGCCATGCTCACCAATCAATGGCATAGCATGGAAAATACAGAGATAAAAAAAATCGAATCCCATACGATTGATACAAAACAATTCTACTGGTTTCTCAAAAATGCATATTCAATACAGGCAGAGCTGCAGAATATAATTTCAATGACAAGCAGCTATGATATACTATTTGAAAACAACCATGAGCAACTACAAGCATTACTCAAAAAGCTCAATCAACCAACGGTAGATATACATTCATTATCGACTCAAAAATTAAAATACGATCCTAGAAAATGGGCTAAAAATTATCGAGAACTCGAAGCAATGTATCAACAAACAATATTGAAATAGAATAATTTGGGGCTGCCCTTCGTTCGCTCAGCTCACTTCAGGTCGGGCTATGCGGCAGCTCGCTACTCGCTCGGCTGCTTCGCATCCGCCCTACGGGCGCTGCCTTCTATCCCTCAGCCGAAAAATTGATTTGTCATAAATTATTATATTCATTTTTTTTCGTCCATTTTATTTGTACAGCGGATATTTTTTCTATTTCCAATCGGTTTTCAGCAAGTTTTTCAAATCCGTTTTTTAGATAAAAATTCAAAGGAGAAATATAAGCTTCACCATTCTTCTTTTTACCTCTATTATGGTCAATTACCCAACCGTTTAGTTCCGATTCCTTTTTTTTGCAAGGTTTAAAATTTTTGTTCCGTATCCCTTTCCGTGAAATTTTGAATCCAAAATTATAGCAAACCACTTTTTCTTTTCACGAATAAAATCAAAATACCAGCCCTTAATACTTTGATCTTCGCTTTTCATTAAAATATGCGATTGTTCTGTTAAATTTTCGAGATAGTTTTCAAATTCCAAAAGAGTTTGATAATTCAGTTTTTCTGGATATTCATCATTCCAAAGTTTTAGAATTTCTTTTTTATCGATTTTTGACAGTTCTATTTGCTTACTAAATTCCATTATTTTTTGTTCAGTTAAATTGGCTAACTATGTAATTATACACGATTGCGCATAAAGTCCATATATCTGTTGAGCATAAATACCTAAAAAAGGACATATAGCGAACATCTTAACTTAATTCTCGGACAAGCGCTGCGAAGTGGCGCGACCGAAGGGAGCGGACGCCACAGGCGGCCGAGCGAACCCCGACTACTCAGGGTTGCAGCGAGCCACGAAGCA
>JAHDHF010000053.1 GCA_020631455.1 Saprospiraceae bacterium | reverse complement strand
GAAGCAGCTTGGGGCAATTTGGTAATCCAGTTAAACTCATCTTCGACCGTGCCTGTGCGGAGTGTGTCGATATAGTCTTTGAGCATTGGTCCGATTGTTGGTTTGAGATCATCAAAGCTGATTGTCTGGTCAAGATGCGTAATGCTTTTGACTGGAGCAACGACTGCGGCTGTACCTGAACCAAAAAATTCTGTGAGGCGACCGTCTTTGTGAGCGTCATAGATTTCTTGGATGGTTATTTTTCGTTCTTCGTGAGCGATACCTTTTGCCTTGAGAATATGCAAGAAGCTATCGCGTGTGATGCCTCGCAGGATCGTACCACCTGTAGGCGGCGTGACGACAACGCCGTCGATGACTGCAAAGAGATTCATCGTACCACATTCTTCGATGTATTTGTGCTCTATACCATCGAGCCACAAGACTTGGTCATAGCCAAGCTCATTGGCTTTGAGTGCTGGCAGAAGCGAGGCAGCATAATTAGCAGCTGTTTTGGCTTCGCCTAAACCGCCAGGAAATGCTCTTGCATAATTATGACTTGTGACGAGTTTGACAGGATTTGTGTAGTAATTGGCACTTGGACCAGTCACGATATAAAATGAATATGTCTTGCTGATCTTGACTCCGATAAACTCGTCTGTCGCGATCATAAATGGGCGCACATAAAGCGTGCTACCAAACTCTGATGGAATCCATTTTCGATCGACATCTACGAGTGCTTTGACAGCTTCGAGAAACATCTCTTCTGGCAGCTCTGGCATTCCGAGTCGCTCAGCTGATCTATTCAGGCGCTTGGCATGCATATCAAGCCTAAAGAACATCGGCGTGCCATCTTCGGCTCTTGATGCTTTGAGCCCTTCAAAAATGGTCTGGCCATAGTGCAGCGTCAGATTGGTAGGATACATCTGAATCGGCCCATACGGCAAGATTTGAGCATCTTGCCATTTGCCATCTCTGTAATCCATCCGAAACATGTGATCGGAGAAAGTCCTCCCAAAGGGGATATTGTTGAAATCAATCTCAGGGAGACGTGATTTTGACGCATAGGAAATAGCTATCTTCATATCCTGAATCGTTTGCTACAAAATTAAAGATTTAGAATTTAATTTTGCATAGTCTTTTTAAACAATTTTATATTTCGAAACAAACGACTCATTTGCCTTACAAGTGCTTTATTATTCCGAATTAAATTCTGCAATTTGAAAACAACACTCTATAAAAAGATGTCGCTTGATCTTGAACTTGAAGAGCGAGTCGATACAATTGTTATTATTCAACAACAAGAATTGCAAGAAAAGTTGCAAAAGTTCCTACAAAATATCTTTGGCGCGGTCAAAAAAAATGTAGGAGAAGATGTCTATTTACTAGCCTTAGAAAAAGGACATTCACAACATTTAGGCGATGTCTTGCAGCACAATGGATTATCATCATTCGTTTTCTTTGGAGTTCAACCAAAAGATGTCGGATTTCAAGGACAGTTTCAAACGAATCGTGTTTCGAGATATGGCAATCTACAAGTCATAGTTGCTCCAAACTTAGATCGACTACAAAGTGATGTTGCAGCAAAAAAACTTCTCTGGGCACAGCTTCAACAATGCTTTAGGCGATGAACAATAAAACTTACATTTTCGCAACAGGAAACATGAACAAGGTCAAAGAAGTCAATCAACTTCTTTCTGATATTGATATCGTTTTACCTCAAGTTTTTGGAATAACAGAAGAAATCCCAGAGACTGGTGATACGCTCACTGCTAATGCTTTAGAAAAAGCACGTTACGTGTTCGAACGAACTGGAAAAGCCTGTTTTTCAGAAGACACTGGCTTAGAAGTGTCAGCACTTGATGGAGCCCCTGGTGTCTATACTGCTCGATATGCTGGTGATCAAAAAGATCCTGTTGACAATATGGAAAAGCTGATCAGTGAACTTTCTGATCATTCTGATCGAAGTGCTCAGTTTCGAACAATCATCGCTCTGATCGAATCAGATGGAAACGAACATTTGTTTGAAGGTATTTGTCATGGTTCAATTGCTGCCAAAAGAAGTGGAAAAAAAGGGTTTGGCTATGATCCTGTCTTTATACCTGAAGGTTTTGATCTTACGTTTGCTCAACTCAGTCAAGATGTAAAAAATACATTGAGTCATCGTGCTCAAGCTATTTCAAAACTTTTAGATTTTTTTAGGACTTGACGCAACGGAAAACTTAAAATGTACATCTTGTACATAAGCACACACACGAAATATTTTTTTCAGTGTTACATCATATTTGTTAGATAGTCTAAGTAAGAGTAATCACCTTCTTCCTCTAACTCAACCTTATTATCCAGACATGGCTGATTTAACCATTAACAACGTCGAAATTAAAGATGTCCTTTCGAGGTGCATCTCTGGAGATAGAGCTTCTCATGAGATGCTTTACAGACATTTTTCACCCAAAATGTTTGGCCTATGTCTTAGGTACAGTGACAACTACCATAATGCTGAAGATATTTTACAAGAAGGGTTCATTAAAGTTTTCAACAAACTTGATCGATTTAGAGGAGATGGATCATTTGAAGGTTGGATGAAGCGAATCTTTGTAAACACTGCTATCGAATACTACAGAAAATCACTCAAACACACTCATACTATCGAACCTGAAGATCATATATCTGGTGGTGTAAATGCTACTGTGATTTCTAAACTTGCAGCTGAGGAACTTATTAACCTCATTCAAAAGTTACCCAGTGGTTATCGTACAATTTTCAATATGTATGCTATCGAAGGATACAGCCATAACGAAATCGCGACAATGCTCAACATCTCTGATGGGACATCAAAAAGTCAACTTGCACGGGCTCGCAAGTCTCTTCGTAACATGATTGCAACGCAACAATAGTAACACCAAATTGAGTAAGAATACAAATACAGAATTTGACAAAATCATTTCTATGAAATTGTCCCATGCTGAAGTAGCTCCAAAGGCCGCCTTAGCTGATTCAGTATTGGATTCTATACAAGATATAGATCTAGATTTTCAGTTGAGAAATTCTCTTCTTTCTTACGAACGTGTTCCTTTTGCATCTTTATGGACTACGTTTTCTACTGAAATGTGGCTTGACCAAGATCTCGATAATACTGCTGTCGAGCTTTTAGAAAATTATTCAGAAACGCCAAATTCGAATCTTTACAATTGTATAGAAGAAGAACTTGATTCTCAATTCGATTTTGTAATTAAGCAAAAAATTCAATCCGTTGAACGTGAACCATCAGCATACATCTGGAAAGAAGTACAGCCCAAAATTCCTTTGAGTCTTATCATTAAACGAATTGCTCAGTATAGTTGTATTGTTGGATTACTTGCTTTTTTAATTTGGCTGATCACTCCACATGCTGTTGAGTTTGCTCAAGAGATTTTACCAACAAACCCTAACATTCCAACTTTACCTTCAGATAAACCTTCTGAGCCTATTATTAATTCTCCAATAGCAGAAAACACAGCAAAAAATTCAGATAATTCTACAGCTGTCATTTCTGTAGACCCTTCATCAAAACTACCCACAAATCCCCTAAAGCAAAAATCAAAACCAAATCCTACTCAATCCACTAATCTATCAAATTCAGTTATAGCCAAGAATGAAAAGCAAGGTTTCAATCTAATTGATCTTTCAGAATATTCAAGTAAAAACTCTGAAATCAAAGAATCAATAGAAATCTCCAAACAAATAGAACTAAATATAGCGGCATTACAATACGAGAAACAATCTTATAGCGACTTCCTCGCTGAAGCTAAACCTCAACAAATTTCAAAACCGAAACAAACTCTTCGGCTCGGAGATTTACACTCAATTACAGGCAGAAAAATTGTTCATTCATTCTTTGTTCCACTTGCCAATCGTGGAGACCGTGTGCGGATTACACTTGACGTTCCATCGATTAACACAGCTGTAGAACGTGAAGTTTTTTTACAGCCAATTGAGTTAATAGAAGATAAGGTGTATTTAAAAGATGGTAAAGAAGTCAATATAGATGATTTGACTATCGATACAGAGTTAATTATTCAATTTTTAGATTCCCTGCCACAAAAAGATAGAAAATTACTTCCTATGTCTGTAGAGGAAGCGAAGCGTCAAGTAAGAATTAAAAGCGCTGAGATCAATTCTCCTCTTGACAAGCCATACAACGATGATCAAGAGCTTGAAAAGGCTCCTTAGCATGTCACATACTTTTAAAATTGGCTCAACTTTTGCAAATGTTGAGTTAATTCACATCAATTCTAAAACGAAACATTTGAGATGACAACAACATCTACACAAGTATTTGACGGCAATCAAATTTCATCTGTCCAAACTCAATTTTTCTTCGAAGAAGAGCAACTTTGCTACAGGATTACCTTCATTTACGGTAAAAACAATTCATCAATTGGAATGACATTCAAAAAGTATGATGACTATCGAGAAGCGCACGAGTCTATCATATACGCGATGTCACACAGAGAAGCTTTTAAGCCAACATTAGCTGCTTAATTATAATTCGTAGAATGCCATTCACCTCCCTTGACTATTTGTTAGGTAGCCAAGGGATTTCTTTTGCTTCAAGTTTTTGGGCAACATGTCTTCCTACCACAAAAAAAACATCTGATAATCTATTGAGGTAAGCAATAAAATGAAACTCAATTCCACCTTCTTCAACAGCCAATTCAGTTAGTAAACGTTCGGCTCTTCGACAAACACAACGAACGATATGACACTGAGAAACAGTAATATGACCGCCAGGCAGGATAAAATTTTTCAAAGGTGGCAATTCCAAATCAAGCTCATCAATCCAAGTTTCCAACCAATCTTCTGATCCTTCTTCAAATGAAGGTAGAGACAAATTGTTTTTACTCGGATCGCTAGCAATATGAGAGCCTAGTACAAACAACTCATTCTGAATTTTCAAAAGATTGTCTTGATATTGTTCTGGGGTAAGATCCCGCAGCATACCAACATGACTATTCAGCTCATCAAGCGTGCCATAAGCAGCAATACGTTTATGAAATTTTGGCAAACGCTTTCCTCCAAAAAGCGATGTTTCTCCCTTATCACCACCTTTAGTGTAAATTTTCATATCGCATTTTTAGCAGATTTATAATGATGCTCTGGATCAGAAGCTTTAATTATATTCTCATTCCGAATATCAACTTCAACAAGCCCGTCTCGTAACCGGATGATCCTGTGAGCATGCTCTGCAATGTCAGGTTCATGAGTGACGAGTATTACTGTATTTCCCCGTTCATGTATCTTTTCAAAAATCTCCATGATCTCAATGGATGTCTTTGTATCTAGATTTCCTGTTGGTTCATCTGCAAGTATAATTGCAGGATCATTAACTAAAGCGCGAGCAATTGCAACGCGTTGACGTTGCCCTCCAGAAAGTTCATTTGGCTTATGACCTGAACGATCACCTAGACCAACGGCTTCAAGCACTTCTTGAGCTTTTTGACGGCGATGCTTTTTACTTGCACCTGCATAGATTAATGGTAAGGCGACATTATCAAGTGAACTTAAACGAGGCAGCAAATTAAAGGTCTGAAAAACGAATCCAATTTCTTTGTTCCGTATTTGAGCCAACGCTGAGTCTTTCATTGTACTGACTTGTTGACCATTGAGAATGTATTCTCCCCCTGTAGGCGAATCAAGACAACCTAATAGATTCATAAGAGTGCTCTTGCCGCTACCTGATGGTCCCATCAAAGCGACGTATTCATTCTTTTGGATATCAAGGGTAATTGATTTTAGGGCATGGATTTTTTCAGAACCCATAATGTACGTCTTTTGCAAGTCGCTGACCGAAATAACTGGTTTCATAAACTCAAAGTAAAGCAGCTTCAGCATAAGTGAAGCGCATTATTCTATAGATAGCCATTTTTTGTGTACCAATGTTATCAACCTAACAAGTAGCTTGAAGCGAAGGTTGTATATTGAGGCATCTCTTTTCAAAAACCATTATTAGTATTCAAGCGTGAGTCAACCTAAACATATAGCAATAGCTGGAAACATCGGAGCCGGGAAAACAACCCTATCTACTCTACTCGGCAAAAACTTTGGCTGGGATGTCCATTACGAAGACGCGGACAACAACCCATATCTTGGTGATTTTTATAATGATATGCAGCGATGGTCATTTAATCTACAAATACATTTTCTACATTCACGCTACAAACAAATTCTTGACATACTCGCAGGAGAACGTACTGTTATCCAAGACAGAACAATCTTCGAAGATGCGCACATCTTTGCCCCCAATCTCCATGAGATGGGTTTAATGGCAACTCGTGATTTTGAAAATTATTTCAATCTCTTTGAGACGATGCGCTCTCAAGTCAAAGGTCCTGATTTGATGATTTATCTACGTGCTTCAATTTCAACTCTCGTAAAACATATTGAACATCGAGGACGCGACTATGAAGGAAATATGAGTATTGACTATCTCAAACGCCTTAACAAACGCTACAACGATTGGATCGCAACATACAAAGAAGGTCCACTCCTGATTATAGATATTGATGAGCGCGACTTCGAAAATCGACCAGAAGATAGAGGTGAAATCTTTGACCTCGTTTCGCGTGAACTCAATCTTGGCTTATTTACTGAGTTAAGCTAAAAGAATACTCCAAGATTATTGATCTAAATTAATGACTTTACGCTTGAGCTCGAAATCTTTGCCGAGATAGAGTTCACGTACACGTTCATTAGCCGCTAGATCTTCAGGGCGACCAGCCTCCAAAATTCGGCCCTCATACATCAGGTATGCTCGATCAGTGATGCTCAATGTTTCTTGCACATTATGATCCGTGATCAGGATGCCAATATTTTTTGTTTTGAGTCGCGCGACGATGTATTGAATATCTTCTACAGCGATTGGATCAATACCAGCAAATGGCTCATCAAGCAGAATGAACTTCGGATCAGTCGCAAGTGCACGAGCGATTTCTGTACGTCGCCGCTCGCCACCACTCAGCGTATCGCCAAGGCTTTTGCATACTTTATGCAGTCGAAATTCATCTATCAAACTGTCGAGCTTGCGCTTGCGTTCTGCCTTGCTTAGCTTAGTCATTTGCAACACAGCGAGGATATTATCTTCGACACTGAGTTTGCGAAAAACACTCGGCTCTTGTGGCAAATAGCCAACGCCAATGCGACCGCGCTTGTACATTGGAAGCGCAGTGATATTTTGATCATCAAGAAATACATCGCCGCCATTTGGTTTGATGAAACCAACAGTCATATAAAATGTCGTCGTCTTCCCTGCTCCATTTGGACCAAGCAGCCCGACGATCTCGCCTTGATTGACTTCGAGGGAGACTTGATCGACGACTGTACGGCGACCATATTTTTTGATAAGTTGTTGTGCATGCAAGCGCATGGCAGCAAGATAGTCAACTCTTGTGCCGTAATCTGCATTTAGATACTATCTTGAGGCAGTAAAGTCAATCAGTTATGCATTATTATTCTCTCGGGTCGATACCACAAAAGCGGCACACTCAATTTAGAAAGCCAGATGGCGAGTTATATCACGAGCAGCTCTTTAGTACAGAAGGCTTTAGCGATGTCTATTCGCTCTTGTATCACGCAAATGCACCTACTCAAATCAAGCAAGTCGGCGATCCAATTGACGTAGCACCTAAATTGATCCATGACAAGCAACTTAAGCATCGCAGCTTAGTTGGATTTGAGGTTGAGCCACAAGATGATTATCTCGAAAGTCGAAAACCTATTCTAGTTAATTCTGATTGCAAAATCAGCTTGGCTGCTCCTCGAAAAAGTGTAACGGATTATTACTTTAAAAATGCAGATGCTGACGAATGTATTTTCGTACACGTCGGTTCTGGTACGCTCAAAACGATGTACGGAAATCTTCGGTTTGGTTATGGTGATTATCTCTACATTCCGCGTGGTACGATTTATCAATTTCATTTTGATGGCGAAGACAATCGTTTATTTATAGTCGAATCAAGCAGCCCAATCGTCACGCCCAAACGCTACAGAAATGAGTTTGGTCAATTATTAGAGCATTCGCCATTCTGCGAGCGCGACATCCGCAAGCCTGAAGAACTCGAAACTCATGACGAAAAAGGCGATTATTTATTCTACATAAAAAAGCAAGATCAAATTTATCCGTACCACTATTTAAATCACCCTTTTGATGTCGTTGGTTGGGATGGATATATTTATCCCTACGCATTTTCGATTCACAATTTTGAGCCGATCACAGGTCGTGTGCATCAGCCGCCACCAGTTCATCAGACGTTTGCAGCACGCGGATTTGTAATTTGCTCATTCTGCCCACGTTTGTATGATTATCATCCCTTGAGTATTCCTGCTCCGTACAATCATTCAAATATTGACTCAGACGAAGTCTTGTATTACGTCGATGGTGATTTTATGAGTCGCAAACATGTCGTCAAAGGACAAATTACCTTGCACCCAGGCGGAATACCTCACGGGCCGCATCCTGGCACTGTAGAAAAAAGTATCGGTCAAAAAGAAACACACGAACTCGCCGTCATGGTCGATACATTTAGGCCGCTTGTGATGACTGAGCATGCTGCAGGCATCGAAGACAAAGAATATTACAGAAGTTGGATTGAATAATTCTTTAATTGTTTTTTGGGGCTGCCCCTTTATAAAAAACTCCTAGAGATTCTCTAGGAGTTTTTTTATTCGGGTCGGGCTACAACCCTGAGTAGTCGGGGTCCGGCACTCTCTCGCTGACGCTCGTTCAAACAACACCTTCTATCCCTCAGCCAAACTGCTTGGACAAGCGCTGTGCAGCAGTGCCGATAGGCAGACGCCGCAGGCGGCCGAGCGAATAGCGAGCTGCGAAACATAGCGACCTTTTTTCTATTTCGTTTCACTTCCTCTTTTAATAAAAAACCTAGAATAGTCCTTCACTTTTTAAGTGAAGAATTTAGGATGGGTTTTAAAACAAAATAGAAAAAAGGATGGCCCCAAATACTAATTCTCAAAATTCATGATCGAAACTGTGTCAAGATCATATCGAATTTGCAAATACTCGGCGAGTCGCTTGTAGAGATCATCTTGCTCTCTTTTGCGGAGTCGAGATTTCGTCTTGACAAAGGCTGTTGGGATTTCTAAGCGTGTCGAATCATCAACAACTTGACTGATCGTCGCGTATCCAAATGATTGAATTTCGGGATACAAAGCTTTTATTTCTTGAGCAGATTTACTAATTGGAAATTGCTCTTCGTTTGCTTGCTGTAGACTATCAATCTTAAGGCGGAGCGCCATGATCTCGCGTTCCTTCTCAGCAGTGACTTGATTTCTAAATTCAAAATTCTTGACAGTATTTTCTTGATCACGGAGCTGCTGTCGAATAGCTGCAATCTCAGAATCATTATCACTATTGCGCTTGAGTTGTATAATTTTTAATTCCGTTTTTTTGATACCAAAGTCTTGCATTTCATTTTGTAAGAGATCGATTTCTTTTTCGCTTAAGTATTCATCAACTGAGCATGTCAACAGTAGCTGATTGATTGAATCAGTTTTTAGAATTCGTTGATCGACAACAAAGCGTTCGGAATTATCAAAGTATCGTTCTACATAAGATTTAATACTTTGATCGTAGCGTAAATCTTGGAAGACATCATACAAAATAAAGAAACTAGGAATACTCACAAGAAATACAAAGAGACTTAAATACAACTGAGTTTTACGTCGTTCTGCTTCACGGAGATATTGCTTGTACGGAAACTTGAGCAAACGAATAATTAAAAACGTGGCAAGCGCTACAAAAACACAGTTGAGGAAGTAGAGATAAAATGCGTTTAAGAAAATATGGAAATCGAGATTGGCGAGTCCATATCCTGCACTACAAAGTGGAGGCAACAATGCAGTCGCAATTGCTACACCCGGTATTGCGTTACTTTTTTCCTCGCGACTACTCGAAACAATCCCTGCAACTCCACCAAAAAAGGCAACTAAAACATCTAAAAAGCCAGGCGAAGTACGTGCAATGATTTGCTCCGTCGCTGTACCAAGCGGTGTCAAATAAAAATAAAGTGTCGATGTAATCAGTGTGATTACAGTCGCAACTCCTAAATGCTTGAGCGAAATAGATAAAACGCTCCGATCATTAATACCAATACCAAGTCCGACACCGAGAATCGGTGACATCAAGGGCGAGATCAACATCGCTCCGATGATGACGGCTTGAGAGTTGAGATCAAGACCGATCGAGGCAACCATGATCGAGCAGACAAGCAGCCAAACGTTGGAGCCTTTCATCTCCTTGTTGTTGACGATTTCGTCTACTGTCCCTTTGCGGTCGAGCCCTGTGCGGATATTAAAAATATCGGACAGAAACTCTGACAAATTTTCAAAAACAGAAAAGGCTCTCTCCTTGAAGTCCTGCGGAGCTTCAGGCTGATTCTCTTCTGGAGGAGTCGAATTCGGTATTTGATTTGGTTCGGTCACCGTATGTAAAGACGATGTTGATACAACGAAGTTACATGCTTAGCGTTCAATAATGCCTGAAGGGACGACGCCTGCAGCAAATGTCGTCTTTAGTGTACCATTGAGCTCGTACACATTGACAGAACCAGGATTGACAAAGTCACCTGCAAAGCTTGTCCAAATTTCTGACGCATTGACACCGATATTGTACATCGGATCTACTTCATCGATGTAAGCAGACGTCGGTAATGCTGTGTCATTGATATTCATAGTGTACACATCACCACCGACTAGGAAATACATCTGCTGAAGATTGTTGCTCATCTGTAAGCGGCTCGGACTCATGCCGGCAGGAAATGTCCATGATTGCAAAACAGTGTTTGTATTCAAGTCTATTTTATAAAGCTCACCTTGGTATGTGCCGCTAAAATCTTCTGCGCATACGACCCAGAGATTATTATTAGCATCGAGTTGCATTGCTGTTGGTTCAGCGCCTACTGGAATCGAAGCTACAATTTGCTTATTGTCTGGATTAATCACTCGTACTTCACTATTGTAAATCACTCCAGTGTAAATGAGATTATTCGCTGCTACGATTGGTTCACACCAAGTCGGCGTTTGGAAAGTATCGACTAACGCATACGTGATTGGATTAATCTTCGAGACGTGAGCTGGCCCTGAAAAATTGATTGTCGTAGCGTAGAGATATTGTCCATCATAAGCGAGATACCGAGGTGCAGCAGCAACCGAAGCGGCTCCGAACGTTCCCATGTTTATTGTTTCGATTCTTGTAAAGTCATCTTTATTGACAACCTCAATTGTGCCTGAATTATTGACACTCAAAAAGACTTTATCATCTATTGTGAGCGCATCTTGCAGAATATCACCGAGCACAGCTCCTGAATTAGCATCTTGAAACAACGATTCTGTTTTTTCACCACCACTGATTAAATCAACTGACGCATTACCAGTACCAAATTGTCCTTCATTTAATATGTACATACCGCCACTTGGAAGCCCTGTTTCTGGATCAGGAGTTTCGTCTTTGCAGCTTGTGACAAGAAGGAGTAATGAACTAAGTAGGAGGAGTGATGAAAGAATGCGTTTCATAGACAAAATCTTGGTTATCAAATTCGGGCGCGAAGATGCAAACTTTGGCTGCAAGTGGATTACAATGTTCTATTAATTTTCCGAGAAATGAAAAACCATAGACAGAAATGCATTGACCAATATTGGTGCTTCGCTCCATTGGCTTTCCATCAGGAAATAATTTGTCCTTCACAAAAGCGATGCGTTGCAAATCGACTTCATGCTTTTGCTTCTCTTCTTTGATCAGTTTTTTCTCTAAGTTGATAAGCTGTTTTTGTGCTGCAGCCAATTGAGACTCAGCAGCACGAGCCAAACCAGGATTTATTGATGTTGCTTTTTCTTGTATTTGCTTGTAAACAGCTTCTAGTTGCTTGAGCTCAGCTTCAAGAGAAAGCTCTTGCTTTGAATTCTGCTTGACATATAATTTTTGCACATCATATATCTGCTTAGAGCTGCCTTCGACAGTCAATCCAACTTGTAGCATTTTTTTCTTAGCAGCTGGCTCTATCACAACCGCACTTGTCCGTCTCAACACAAGCGGCATTGGCAATTTAAAATGGTCAAATTGCGAGCGCCGCTCCATCCAATATGAAATCTCACCTGGCCCACCGATGTATGCAAGATTAGGCAAAATTGTCTCTTGATAAATCGGGCGTAAAATGACATTAGGGCTGAAACGCTCAGGAGATTTTTCAATCTCTAAGAGCAATTCATTTTTTGTCCAAGAAAGGATTTTATCAGACGTTTCAAATCTAGCGTCGACTTGATCAACCCGATGCCTGATCTGCTTTTCGTCGATGTAAAAGAAATTTATTGGACGAGCTGAAGCCTGTCCTTCAAATCCGTTTGCTTCTAGTTGCAGTATTGTTTGATTGACGAATTGAAAAGACGATTGATACTTGACATCAGCAGCAAAAATAGATTTTGCATATTGTTTGAGCCGCTTATCATTTGCATCTAAAATTATAAGACCATGCTCGCCAAATAAAAAATGAAGAAACAATCGAGCAGCTTGTGCAAGAGTCTTCCCTTGGGAATAAGCAGATTTTATTGCCGCTTTTAATGCTTGCTCATCACTTGAATCTCCTAGTAAATTGCAATACTCTTGAACAGAATCTTGGATTGTATCCGTTGATAATTTACCAGTTACTTCTCCAGTATGTTCAAGCTGCCATTCAATCTTTTTACCAAATAAAAAGGTGTGATTGATTTCTTCGAAATCGTGGTCTTCTCCGCCAAGCCAAAAAACAGGCACAACATCTTCATTCAATTCGGAAGTCCATTGCTTTGCTAAAGCAATGGTATCTGCAATTTTTAAAGGAATATACAGCGGCCCAGAAAAAATATTGAGTTGATGCGCAGTCGTCACACACATCGCTCCGTTTTTGAGTTTTTGAATATTATCAACTACGTTTTCTGATTGCTCGATGCCTTGATATTGTTCCTTCAAAACTTCTACTAATGTCGAGCGAATTTCTTCTGAATACGAATGTCGTTTTCTATTTGCTAATTCAGCAACAGAAAAAGAATCACGCCAGTGCTCAAAAAAAGATCGTAAAGCAACATCACCACGCGCAGCTGCTTTGTCGCGTTCCGAAAACCACGAACAATCAACTAATTCTTTTTCGTAAACGTATATCATTGGCTCAATAGAAAAATTCCCATTTGGACAAGTCCGATCACAAAACCAATGACAAGTCCAATTAATTCAATAAAGCGAAATTCTTTTGATAAAATATCCTTCATCACCTGTTCCAAACGATCACTCGACAGCTGCGAAAACTTTTCAGCAATCATCGCTTCGATATCGATTTGTGATTCAACTTTATTCATAAATTTTTCGAGCATATCAGGTAGCGTATCACGTACTTCGAGTAGCATTTGCGATCTGATTTCTGCCTTCACTTTATTGCGCATCAAGAGCGACATCACAGGAAATTTACGTGGCAAACGCTCAAACAAATATTCATCAACCTTTCCTTGAATATCTGTAAACACCATTTCCATCGTCTCTGGTCGCATGACTTTATTTTTTAAATCATCGACACTCAGCAGCTCGGCTGCTACGACTTTACCTACTTTTTGAGCGATCATTAATTGCCGCTTCGGAAAAATCCCTTGAATCGTATATCCCAAAATCGTCACAGGTTCTTTTGGATGAAACAGCATCCGCACAGCGATCACATTCGTCAGGTAGCCAATCCCCGCTGAGATCGCCACAATTATAATCGACATCAAAATCAAAAACCACATAACCTTAAGACTGTAACATCAAAGTGCAGGAGCGCGCAAAGTTGCACTTTCAGAAGCGAAACACATAACTCCTCGACCAACATACCATGCAATCAGATCAACAGATGCAGGACAAAATGACTTTGGGCCATCCCCTCGCCTGCGGCTCGCGGTCGCTATGCTTCGTGGCTCGCTATTCGCTCGGCCGCCTTATTACATTCGGCGTCTGCTACGCACCACTTCGCAGCGCTTGTCCAAGCTCCTGACTTATATTCGGGTTATTCAATGTTAAATCCACTCATTAGTCATCCAAAAAAGCTCTTTCTCATTGATGGCATTGGTGCGATCGTATCTGCTTTTCTGCTTGGAGTGATTTTAGTAAAATTTGAAGCCATTTTCGGTATTCCTAGATCGACATTGTATTTTCTGGCTGTCTTGCCGTGTCTATTTTCAGTTTACGATTTCTGTTGCTACTTCATAGTTGACAAAAATGTAGATCAATTTTTAAAAGGAATAGCTTTTACAAATTTGCTGTATTGTGTCTTGTCAATAAGTCTTGCACTTTATCACAGAGAGTTTATTACAGTTTTTGGTTGGGCGTATATATTGACAGAAATCGCGATTGTAAGTTCACTAGCATTTATTGAGCATCATGTTGCAAATAAATTAAAAAAATAAACCAGTGAGGCTCAACAAAAATCTCTAGTCAAACAAATGGCTGAGGGATAGTAGGCGTTGTTTGAACTCCGAGTGACTGCAAGGAGCTCGGAGAGAGTGCCGTATAGCCCGACCTGAATGAAGCAAAGCGTAATGAAGGGCAGCCCCAAATTCTATTCATTAATTCGCTAAAAAAACATAAGTTGCAGCCGTGAAACTCTACTACAAATCATACGGACAGCCGAGCCAAAAGCCAATCGTTATTCTTCACGGGTTTTTGGGAAATGGAGATAATTGGGCAACAATCGCCAAGCAGCTCGATGATGATGCTTTTATTATCGTGCCCGATATGCGCAATCATGGTCGCTCGCCGCATGATGATGAGATGAGTATAGAGATCATGGCTCAAGATGTCATCAATTTACTCCAAGAATTATCAATAGAAAGCTGCACGCTCGTCGGTCATAGTATGGGCGGCAAAATTGCTATGCAATGTGCGCTTGATGCGCCGCATTTATTTTCGAGCCTCGTGATAGTCGATGTGAGTACACGCGCATATCATGGCGGACATGAGCATATTTTGGCAGCGATGGATCAATTGAAACTCGCAGATTATTCTTCACGCTCAGAACTTGATACTGCGCTTTCACAATTTTTACCAAGTCAATCGTTGAGAGCTTTTCTATTAAAAAATGTCAAGCGAAATTCATCTGGTTTTTCCTGGAAAATCAACCTTCCAATTTTAATACAAATTTATCCAGAGCTGCTTGTCTCATTTGATCCGCCGATACCGATTGATATTCCTGCTTGCTTCATACGCGGTGAGCAATCTGGTTATATCATGCAAGAAGATATTGATTTAATCGAAGAACGATTTACTGATGTAGAATTTCTAACAATTAAAAATGCTGGACATTGGATACATGCAGACGCTCCAGACGAAACCATCAAACACATTAAAACTGCTTATCAGAAATCGCTTTAATTAAATACTGAATCGCGAGCGAATACCCTTCAAGACCGAGACCTGTAATAATGCCTTTGGCTGCTCGTCCAGTTATTGATTTTTCTCGAAATTCTTCGCGTGCATGAATATTCGAAATATGAACTTCGATAATTGGAATTGACAAAGATTTTAAAGCATCATGCAGCGCAATACTTGTATGCGAATAGCCGCCAAGATTGACAATTAATCCATCGGCTTTGGATTGCTGAATCCGATCTATGAGCTCGCCTTCGTGATTGCTTTGAAAAGTATCAAGCACACAATCAGCAAACGACGAACTTAAACTCTTCAAATAATCATCAAGGGAGCGCGTACCATAAATCTCAGGCTCACGAGTGCCGATCAGATTAAGATTAGGACCATTGATGATATCTATGCGCATTATGTTTACGGTCGTTTGAGAGCAAGGTCGTGACAAATTTGCAATCAAGCAGCATTTTTGACTATGAATTGGACAAGTTTGACAAATGGATTTCGAGCATACATGATGCTTGAGCGTTCGATGAGTCCACATTCTGTCGATGCGTATCTCCGCGATATTGACAAGTTGCAGCAATATGCTGCCCTACTCGATGGCCACCCCACTGCTGCTCAACTCGACATTCAGCAGCTCCGTGATTTTGTACAATGGATCGCCGAGATGGGTCTTGCACGCAGTTCGCAAGCGCGAATTATATCAGGCATTAAGACATTTTATCGCTATCTGCTCACTGAGCAAATCGTAGCAACTGATCCAAGCGAGCTGCTCGAAACGCCTCGCATCAATCGAAAAATACCGCACGTACTGAGCGTAACAGATATTGACAAAATGATCGCTGCCATTGACCACAGCAAAGCCATCGGGATGCGCAATCGCGCCATCATCGAGACGATGTACGCTTGCGGCCTCCGCGTCAGCGAATTGCTTAATCTCTGTATCTCGCACATGCATCTCGATGCAGAGATGATCCGCGTGATCGGTAAAGGCAACAAGGAGCGGCTCGTACCGATCGGCTCCGAAGCGATCAAGTGGATACGATTGTATTGTGATTCGATCCGAGTGCATATCGATATTGCCGAAGGCTGCGACGATTTTGTCTTCTTGACGCGAAATGGAAAGCAGCTTTCGCGCACGATGATTTTCTTGATTATCAAAAAACTCGCTGAAGAAGCTGGCCTGCCGAAAGAGCAAATTAGTCCTCACACATTTCGACACTCATTTGCGACGCATCTGATCGAAGGCGGTGCTGATCTACGTGCTGTACAAGATCTCCTTGGGCACGAAAGCATAACGACAACTGAGCTGTACACGCACCTCGACACGCAGTTGCTGCACGAGACGATCAAGACATTTCATCCACGAGCAGGATTTTCTGATTAGTCTCAAAAACAGCTTTCACAAAACCGAAAACCGATCTATATTTGCGGTCGATTTTTGGCGCGGTAGCTCAGCTGGTTAGAGCGCAGGATTCATAATCCTGAGGTCGGGAGTTCAAGCCTCCCCCACGCTACTTCAAAGTCGCAAAATGCTTTCGAGTATTTTGCGGCTTTTTTGTTTTTAGTTGAATTTTGGGCTGCCCTCGCTTCGCTCGGTCGGGCTA
>JAHDHF010000219.1 GCA_020631455.1 Saprospiraceae bacterium | reverse complement strand
GCATTATGGCTGGAGACTGGCAGCAGGACGCCCCTTGGAGGAACAAGAAAAAGCAGCGAAAGTGATTTAAATTTTTTTTGATGGTCACGAGTCGTATACACGGGCCGTTCTGAACGATCATGCGATGACGAACAATATAGTCATCGCGTGATCAATGACCTGTATTTATGGGCAAGTGTATGAGTTACCGATAAAATAAGATGGGATTTAGCGATAAGCAAGCGCTAGACATCGATAGATGTGTAATTCATATTGTGTAAATGCCACCAAATCTGACAATCTTAATTGAGGGACGATCTACTAGAACTACAGTTAGACAATGAAAAACAAGAAGCGGCGGCTGAGGCGACTTATCAGGACCCGACTGAACAACAAGCCTTAGGCGAAGTATCACGATTCAAAGAATCATTGGACGTGCATTTGCACATACCAGCCGTTCTTGATCGGCCGTTCTTGAGAGGATGGCTGGGCACAGCTACGCGCTCTGTTCGACTACCCACCAGCTATACGTTAAGCCGTCTATACAACCAATGCGATTAAATCGCCGAACAGCGGGTCACTTACAGAGAATTAAAGACATTCTGCCACCGCATCAAGATCCTCCTGGATACGTAAGTTCTTAGTCTGTACTGCCATGCTCGCTCTGCGTGAAAACGAGCTTACTTAAAACGTATTTGTAATTCAGAGACACAAACTGGCTTGGGGTCTCCAATTTATGCGCCATCACCGAATATCTACTTTGAAGTAACGGCAACAAAACATCGCTGTGCTTACTTGCATTGCATGCCAACAGCGTGTAACAAAACTTCGATAGCTCACCGATCGGGCCAATCACAAAGATGGGTTTCATATCAAAACGAGCCAATTTCATGCCGCACCAATATATTTTTTTCGTTTATGAATCTGGATCTCCATAATCTGATTTTATTTCAGCTTTATATGAATATTTATCAGATATATACGAATATATTTCAGATTTGAATGCATTATAAATCATGTTTTGTATTGACTGTGATTGCTCCTAATGAATAACATGAACTGGGCTTTATTTAATCAACGAGCAAGTCAGCCGAGGTGTTAACCAGCCCGCTCTACAACATTCATCCTCAGCAAATTTGAGAGATTTTTCAGCAATGTCAAATCCACCTTATTGATTAACCACAACTAAGAAGTGTTTTGCTTTTAGAATTCAAAATTAAGGGTGCTACTTTATGAAAATCAATCAACTTGCATTTGCCACGGTTACAGCTCTCTGCATAGCTTGGTCAACATTCGCTTTTGCAGAGAAAACCGTTGATCGCGAACAAATGATCAAAGCTGTTCAAGTAGAAATCGCACAACATACAGGTGTGAGCGGCAACTACAATGAAGAAACTCAAATCGTTACCCTTTCGGGTACATCAAATGATCGGGCTGGCTTTGAAGCAATAGTTGCCCGAATCAAGAAAATCGAAGGGGTAAAAGAAGTGCGAAGCAGCGTCTCCTTCAAGTAGCTTACTTCCGACGTTATTACGAGTATGTCGTACCTGGGTTGGCTGATCTATGATCAGACACTTGGGTTTACAGCCCGTACTTAAAGGGCTGTAAGTAAAGGAAGCTAGTTGCATTTCTCCCACATGTGTGGTTTAAATTTTGAAATGCATGAGTAAGTAATGCGACTAGCTACTTACCTTACCGATGCAGAGTTGGATCGCGTTGAGTGCATCGTCTACTTCGAGCCCATTCATTTTTGTATCAAGCAATTCAAAGAAACTTATAGATGCTGGCCCAAGCTCGCAGATGCTGTTTGACGTAATTACGACCAGTTTATATCCGTCATATCACAAGACTGTCCATAGGGATCCTTCCAGCGTTTTCCTTCCTTTAAAACCCAATCACTCGCGCTTTAGACACAATAGGCTTTACAACGATTTAGAAATTAACGTTCAAGTACTTTAAAAGTGTATGAGTAGCGAATCTATAAATTTTATGTGATTGTGACACTTCAGAGTAATCAATAGGCGCGGTAAAGCTGATTGACGCAAATACAAAAGAATGAGGAAGCAGCAGCAAATAGTCCTCTCAAAAAGTGTTTGCGTTTATTGTCTCTTAGCATAGATACAAGCAAAAGCTCGCGGCTATATTCGGTTATGGGACTACACTTCAGAATCTGATTTTCAATTTGATGAGTGTTGTTTACTTTTGCAGTGTCAATGTAAAGTACTGAGCGCGGCGTTTGTAAACTAAGGGTAGAGTATCTAGTAGGGAAAAGAACATATCCAAACAGAAGAATCGGCAAAATCGCAATTCCCCATGCAGCAGATACATCAAGAAATGGTGTTCCGAAAGTTGTCGACGTAGGTAGAAAATACTCGAAATCACCGATGACGCCCAATGTAAAAACGTATCCAACCCCAACGATTTGGGCCTTAGTGTCGTAAGACCTCACAGAAGACTGAGCTTCGGTAAGTGCTGATTTCATTAACTCAAGCTTATCTTCAATGTTCTCAGTAATATTGTTTTCTAAAGTTTGCATTGCGTCATTCAATACGTAATGAGTTAGATACCATTTTCACATGCTGATGAAGATGAGAACAAAGGGTGAAGATAAAAGATATCGCTTGCTGTCGGTCATTGTAGCGATGTAGACCATTGAGGGGGATACTATTTTCACCGTTGACCTTAGCTCGTTGTAAACGGCGATTACCAAATACTATGTCAAACTCA
>JAHDHF010000052.1 GCA_020631455.1 Saprospiraceae bacterium | reverse complement strand
TTTTCTATTAAAAAATCAAGGAGAAAAAGCTAGGCTACCGTACTGCCGAACCCCGAATTCTCAGGAGGATAGCCCGACCGAGCGAAGCGAGGACAGCCCATTATTTAAATACAAATTTTACTTGCTTGGTCCAGGACGACGCATGAGTTCTTGTGCTTGTTCCCAGCTCATCGTGCGATGTCTTGATTGCTGCTGGGTACGACGTCTGAAAATCAAAATAATCGCAGAGCGCGTGCGCTGGACTGTGGTCGCAGCTGCCGAAAATGAGGCTGCACCAAGCACAGCTACTGTCGCCAAGACACGCATTTGCTTGCGAGTATAGTCACTGAGCTTGCTCATGCCATCTCAGTTTGTTGCTTCCATTTTGGGGCATTGCTTGGGATGTGACGCTTCAGGTCTTTGACGTAGCTGTGGTAGTGGACTTCGACGCTGTGGCGCTTACTTTTTGTGAATTCGCGGCTGATCTTATCGGCGTCTTCTTCTGCTAGTTTGTGCAAATTGTCTGGCAGCTTCGTGCGCCCAGCGATGATATTGCCGATGAGCTGCGACTGATAGTCGCTGAGCGGCCAAATGCAGCCTTGCGGCTGTACAAGTCCGATAAAAAAGAGGCTTCTGTGATCCGCGTGAAAGGTGCGCAGATAGAGCGGCACTCTGTACGCATCCTCGAAATCGACAATCGACTTATCAAGGAATGGGAAGCTGATCTTGTAGCCTGTCGCAGCAATGACGGTATCGTATTGGCTGCTTGTGCCATCAGTAAAATGAACGGTATCGCCATCAAATCGCTGCACGTCTGGCTTGGGGTGAACCTTACCATGACGAAGGAAATAGAGTAGCTCCGAATTGGCGACTGGATGCGACTTGAGCAATGGATAATCAGGCTTCTGTAATCCGTAGCGATCATAATCTCCAACAAGCAAACGCCAACTCATCTTGCGAAGCGGCCCTGCGATAAAGTTGGGCACTTTGATCATCAATTCATTGAATTCGTCGGTCGGCTTACCAAGTAAAAACTTGGGGACAATGTAGTAGCCGCGTCGCATGCTGATATCGACATGTTCTGCTACTCGACTAATCTCGACAGCGCAATCGCAGCCGCTATTGCCTGCGCCGATGATGAGAACTCGCTGCCCTTTGAATGGTCGGTTGTGCTTGAAATTGTGCGAATGCATAAACTCTCCAGTAAACTCACCTTCGTAGCTCGGCAGGCGCGGATTCCAGTGATGCCCATTGGCTACGAGGAGATAATCAAATTCTTCGATCGAACCATCACTTAGCGTTAGCCGCCAGCGTTCGTTTTCGATTTTTTCGGCTGCTTCTACACTTGTATTAAATTGAATGTATTGTTCGAGTTCAAATTCCTTGACATACGATTGGAAATACTCGAGTACTTGCTTGTGGCTCGGATAGTCAGGATAATGATCTGGCATCGGAAAATCCTGATAAGCCGAGAGCTTTTTGCTGCTGATAATATGCGTGCTCTCATACACACTGCTGTGCTTGCCTTCTTCGTCATAGACCCAGTTGCCGCCTATTTGATTGGCTTTTTCGTAGCAGACGACATGAGTGATGCCTGCTTGAACCATGTTTTTGATCGCTGTGATGCCTGAGCAGCCAGCTCCGATCACACACACGCGCGCATCTGTACCTATTTTCATGTTTGTCTTTGGATTGGACACCAAAATACGAATCAAATACTCAGTACTGATGCGGCATGTCTGTCACAATCTGAGATTGGCCGACGATGATGGAGTGTTTGAGCTTATTGCTTTACGAATTTTTGAGTCAAAACACCTTGCTTGGTTTGCACTTGAATGAAGTATATGCCTGCTGGCAGCAATTCGATATCGACTTCTATATGGTCTTGAAATTCTGAGTGCTTTTGCTTGAGAATCTGACCATTGACATTTGTGATGATGAGTTCTTGAGCTTCGATAGTTGTCAAATCAACAATTAATACATCTTGTGCTGGATTGGGATAGATGCTGACTTGACTTTCATCAAGTTGTGATGTCGAGCTAATTGTATTTGAGTATCGATTGCCGTACTGTAGTGAGTCTATATACAGCTGCTGTAAATCATCGAGGTGCGGATAGAGCGATGTTGTCAAATCTGGTGCTCCGTTATAATTGCTTGGATACACTGCTGTGACAGCAAACGAAAAATCAATTCGATCTTGTGGCAGGAATGGATTTGCATTAGAAAATGTTTGGACTGTATTGCGTTGTCCAGCTTGAGTTCCTGCAGAGGCTTCAGACCACGCGCTCGCATCAGATGGATTGCCTGAGAAGGCAAAGTTTGTGTAGTTGGTGCTCGTTGCAGAATATCCTTCTCCTCCTAATGTCATTCTAGTCCCGTCTTTCCATATACCATTCATATAATTTCGAAATTCTTGTTCGATGTCTGGCATCCCTTGATCTGGTCTCGGGTTTAAATAGAAGCGCATGAAGCTGCTCATCGTTTTATTTAGAAATACTGTACTTACTATTGGGATATTAGAAGAAAAGACAATATCAGCAGGTGTAGAGTTGTACAAATATGACGCATTACGAGATGGGTCACATCCAACATAATCATCACTTGGATTACCGAGTTTATTCACTGTATAGATGCCAACTTTGAGGTCACTAAAAGTCGAAATACTTTTATTGACTAATGAGATATCATAAAATGTTGCCATATCAGTTATACCGTTTGGATCGTCATAAGCGTAAGAAAGAACACATATATTGATCGGTAAGGATGCTCCACTCGGATTTATTAAAGTTGATGTGTTCGAATTGATCGCGTAAAAAAATGCTTGATCGCCTTTGATTTCTGGATAATCACCGTTTTCGGGATCATAAATGCCATTTGAATTGACATCGACAAATGGTGCAAGATCTTCAAGTATAGGAATTGGAAAATGAGGGTTGTTTAATGCCGGCCAATCCAAAATAGCATGATCTATTGAAGTAGTCGGGATAGGTAATCCTTGATTAGCACGATTGATGTGATCTTGTACTTGACTGCGAGTCATTTCAAAAATGCGATCATAGGCTGCACAATGATCTGCGTAAGAATAAGCTGTTTGAGTATTATTAAATATTGGGCCAACTGAATATTCTTCCAAGCCAGATCTGCGGATAAGACATGAGTTTACAATATTTGATCCTTGATCAAGAGCTGAAATCCACAATCCCCCTCGCTCAAAGACAGCACGACGAGTTGAAACTCCAGGCAAAGTAGGCAACTGATACGAATTTGCATCTTCCCAGAATTCGCCACCATTTTGGATAGCTGCTCTGACTTGATTGACATCGAGCATAGTGCTTCTTGTACCATGACAAGCTTGCGCATTGACTAGAGACACAATAGATGCAAACGCTACTATTACAAAAAATATAAACTTAAACGACGAATGTAATCTTGATTTCATATCGCAATACTGTTGTTTTTAACTGAACTAATATACTCATTTTTTTAATGCCAGAAAAGAGGCAATCATCATGTTTGATATTTGGGGCTGTCCTCGCTACGCGAGGTCGGGCTATGCGGCACTCTCGTCGCGCTCCTCAAGTCGCGCTCCGTTCAAACAACACCTTCTATCCCTCAGCCAGTTTTACGAAAAGACGAGTTGAAAGTTTCGGTTGGACAAGCGCTGCGGAGTGGTGGCGAATGTCCCGACTACTCAGGAGGAAAATGAGCCAGACTCAGCTTGCTGAGGCCGAGCGAGAAGCGAGCCACGTAGCATAGCGACCGCGAGCAGCGTCATGCAATGAAGCGCGAGCGGATGGCCCAAAATAAAAACAGCTCCTCATGCTGTTGCACAAGGAGCTGCTTCGAAGAATTGTTTTGCTTGGATTACATGCCAAGCTTTGCTTTGACGAGTTTCGTGATGTCGTCTTCTGGGCGTGCGTAAAGAAGCACCCCCGTAGAAGCATCGACGATGTATGTGTAGCCATTTTCTTTGGCGACGTCTTGGATGCCTTTGTTGACTTTGTCAAGGATTGGCTTGAGGAGGTCTTGGCGTTTCTTTTCGAGATCAGCGTACATTTTTTGCTCAAACTGCTGAATCTGGAGACCTTCTTTTTGGAGCTCGCCTGCGATACGCTCACGATCTGCATCAGTGAGTTCGTTGCGCTCCATTTTTGCAAGTGCGTCTGCCTCTTTTTTCTGAAGCTTAGCGACCATATCTTGGCCGCGCTTCATAAGCTGCTTTTGCATGCTCTCGAGCTTTGAGTCAGCGCTTTTGACAGCAGACATTTCTGCGAGGAGATTAGCCGAATTGATGTATCCGACTTTTTCTTGTGCCATGCTCGTGGCTGCACCTGCGATGACGCAAATGACGATCAAGAGAGATGTGAATAGATTTTTCATGGTTGTGTTGTATTGAGTCGGTGATGTAGTTGTTGTATCAAATTGATATGTTCTGAACTAGAACATGAGGGTTTGCTGTAGTGAAATGTCTGTGCCGTAGAACTGCTGCGCTGTCTGTGCAAATGCTGCTGTATAATCAGACACAAAAAATGTATGTGCTTGATTGGGCGCTGTGCTGAGCAGCTGCTTTTGCTTGAGCTGCTGCTCGACTGCGAGTGCGACAACATCTGTAGAGTCGTAGACTTGAACAGAGCTTCCGAGATAGGCTTCGATTTGTTTGCGCACAAGTGGATAGTGTGTACAAGCGAGAAGAAGCGCATCGAGATCGTTCATGCTTGGATCAGAGAGGTATTGCTTCAAAACAGCATCGGTGATATTGTTTTGGCAATAGCCTTCTTCGATCATGGGCACGAGTAGCGGCGTGGCAAGAGCTTTGACTGTGGCATCTGGAAGCTGAGCTTGAAGCTGCTTTTGATAGATGCCGCTGCTGATCGTGGCTTTGGTGGCGATAACACCAATACGTTGATGCTGCTGTGCGACGACGCGCTCGATAAGCGGATCGACAACGTTGACAAAGAGTGTGTTTTCGAAAAATTCAAGGAGTACTTCGTAGGCAGCCGAGGATGCAGAATTGCATGCGATAACTATCATTTTGCATCCCTTGCCGAGTAAAAACCGAGCAATTTTGAGGGAGTAAAATTTGATTGCATCTGCAGACTTGTCTCCGTATGGCAGATGAACTGTATCACCGAAGTAGATGATACGCTCATTTGGCAGCCGATCGGTAATGGCTCTTGCGACGGTGAGGCCACCGATGCCTGAGTCAAAGACGCCTATTGGTGCAGCTTGATTCACACTTGTATCGAGTCCTGTCGTTACAGGCCGAGTTTCTTTTTGATGAGAGGTAGTACATCATCCGAATCTTCTGCGAAAAGGAATGTACCACCACTGATATCAAAAATGTATTGATAGCCGTTTTCTTCGGCTACTTGTTTAATGACTACATCAATTCTTTTGAGAACTGGTGAGAGTCGTTGTTCGCGTTTTTTGAGGAGTTCGTCAGATTTCTCTTTGTCGTAGGCGTAGAGTTCGTTGCGCATGGCTTCGATCTGCTTTGCTTCGGCTTCCATCTGAGCCTCATTCATTGATTTCTCTTGCACTTTTTTGAGGAAGTCGGCATACTTGACTTCTACAGCTTTAAGCTTGCGTTGGCCTTCTTCGCTGTATCTCTTTTCGAGTGCTTTGAGATCGCTATCAATTTTCTTGACTTCTGGATGCTCTGCGAGCAACTGAAGCGAGTTGAGATAACCAAATTTCTGTGCTTGTACTGATACAGTCATCAAGCAGAGACCAATGGCAACGAAACCGAACTTGAGGAAAGATTTCATAGGGGATCGTTTGGGTAATGACGTTTTGAGGCGGCAAATGTACTGCAACCTACCTTGTCAATTAAGTGAAATTATTTGTTGAGACGCTTGAGTACGTCTTGTGTCTTATCGTATTGCGGATTGGCGAAGATGATCCCTGCTCCAGCTGATTTTTCGAGAATGAAATCGAAGCCACGCTCTTCTGCATAACGTTCGATCACATTGTATACACGCTCTTGGATTGGCTTAACAAGTTCTTGGCGGCGCTGAAACAAAGCTCCCTCTGGGCCAAATCTTGCTTTTTGAAGATCGCGAACTTGACGCTCTTTTTCAATAATTGCTTCTTGACGCTCTTTGCGTTGGTTGTCACTTAAGATGACTTCTTCTGCTTGATAGCGTCGATACATTTCTTCGATAGCTGCGTATTCTTTCCCAACTTCGTCACGCCATTGTTGCGCTACTTTATCTAGGTCTTCTTGAGCTTTTTTGTACTCAGGCATTGACTCTAAGATTGTATTGACATCGACAACACAAAACCGTTGAGCAGAAAGGCTCGCTGTTGTAAGCGACAATGAAAAAGCGGCTAGGAGGAAAAAACGCATCATAATGAAGTGATTTGTTGATTTATGGGTTAAATAATTGGCTACTAAACAAGTTTGTCAATATCATGCCAAAGATGACCCTTTGTACTCTATCGACTTGTCTAATTGCTTGAATTTAAGTGAAGAAAATCCTAAAATTGATTACTCAGGCTCGAAACCTAAGATGATCGAGAAGCGTGCGTAGTCTGTAGCTTTAGAACTTGCCGGCAGGTCTTTATCAAAGCCAAAGCCATAATCGAAACCAAGTGTACCAAACATCGGTAAGAAAATACGGATACCAGCACCAGCAGATCGACGGAGTTCAAGCGGGTTAAAATCTCTAAATCGATCCCACGCATTACCACCTTCAAGGAATGCTAAAGCGTATACTGTAGCATTTGGATTGAGAGAGAACGGATAACGTACTTCGAGCGTAAACTTATCAAATACACTTGCACCACCACGCGTATTGGCAGATAAGTCTCCTACGTCATAACCTCTTAATGCAAGTACAGTTCGACCTTCTATGCCGCCTTGATTTGAAATACCATCGCCGCCAAGCTCAAAACGCTCAAATGGTGTGATACCAATATCATTATTATAATATCCAAGCATTCCGATTTTAGCAGAAGTGCGGAGAACAAACTTTCCAAATAAAGGCGTAAACCACTCTCCAGTGAATCTCCATTTGTGATATTCGAGCATTTTGAATCGCTGCTCAGGCTCTTCAGATGCAAAATCACGATTCTTTTGGAATAAAGAATACGGAGGAGTCGCTTGCAATGAAACAGTAAACCGAGACCCAGACTTCGGAAATATTGGATTGTCTACGCTATTTCTAGAAAGTGTTTGTGTGATACTTAAATTATTAAAGTCTCCGCTCGCTACTGGCGATCCGTCATCAAGTCTAAAGCCACTCCATTGCTGGAGATTGATCCGCTGGTATCCAACTGTTGTATTACTGACGAAGTAATCATCTGGCCACTTGAGTCGAGTACCAAGACCTGCAGATACTCCCGATATTTTAAGCGTGGCAAATGAGCTGCTTTCTTTGTCCGCTCCGTTTGTGTAGCGCGAATAAAATCCAGCTACTGTAAATGAGTTGGGCTTTTTGCCTCCGAGCCATGGCTCTGTCAAAGAGAAATTATAGCTCTGGAATAATTTACCATTCGTTTGTGCACGAATCGAAAGTCGCTGCCCATCTCCCTGCGGTAATGGGGACCATGTTTCAGGCTTTCCGATATTGCGGAGTGAGAAGTTATTAAATGTCACTCCAAGTGTACCAATAATACCACGGCCTGCTCCACCCCAGCCTGCTGAAAGTTCAAGCTGATCCGAAGGCTTTTCTTCGACAATGTATTCGACATCAACTGTTCCACGAGCTGGATTGACTGGTGTGTTGATTTGCATGGTTTCTGGATTAAAAAATCCAAGTCCCATAATCTGACGCTGAGATCGGATGATGTCTGAGCGGCTAAATTTCTGACCTGGTTTTGTACGGAGCTCTCGTCTGATTACATGCTCGTGTGTACGGTCATTCCCAGCAATTAATACTTTATCGATAGTTGCTTGTGGTCCTTCATTGACACGTATTTCTACATCAATTGAATCACCAAAAACTGCAGTTTCAACTGCATCAATGCGAAGGAATAAATAACCATTATCAAGATAAAGAGAACTCACATCAAGACCATCTGGACTAAACTCAAGCCTTGTATCAAGAAGCTCCCTATTATAGACATCGCCTTTACCAATACCAAGGCGTGTTGCTAATCTATCAGTAGAGTAGATTGTGTTTCCCTTCCAAACAATATCTCTAAAATAGTATTGAGAACCTTCCTTGACTTCTACATCAATGCCTAGGTGCCTCCCTACTCTGTAGACAGAATCTCTCAGTATCTGAGCATCTCTGTAGCCAAGGCGATTGTAATAATTAATGATGTTTTCCTTGTCAGTTTTGTATTCATTGCGTTGAAACTTCGAAACATTAAACCAACGTTTTTTACGTTTGGTCTCTTTCATTTGCTTTCGCAATTTTCTAGAACTGACTTGCTCATTTCCATAAAAATCAATTTCCTTGATTTTTACACGTTTCTTTTTATCGATACCATAAACTAAGCGAACACTATTGACAAACAGTGAATCTGGAACCTCTTGAATCGTGACAGCAGCATCTAAGAAACCACGTTCAGCATAGTATGCTTTAATCGCATTGATTGAATTGATCTTAACACTTTCAGTCACAATGCCACCTTTACTGAGATGACGACGCAACTTGGCATTAAGCTCATCGTGACGATTTTTACGTGCTCCCACATAGCTCCATCTTGTCAATCGCGGGCGCTCTTTTACTTTAATGACAAGGAATAGTACCTCGCCTATCTGTCGCTCAGCTACGATCTGTACATCTGTAAACAACTTTAAATTCCAAAGCGAATTAATAGCTTTTGGAATTTTAGGTCCAGGTACACTGACTCGCTTTCCAATTGCAAGACCTGTCACGGCGATAATTGCATTCTCATCGCTGTATTCATTCCCTTCTACACGCAGGCCGCCTATCTCGTACTCAGTAGGACTTGAGTAATCAAGTACAGGATCAGGGAGCGCTTCTGCTGGAGGCAATTGGGCCCAAGCAGATGAAAGAGGTGCTCCTACGAGCAAAAAAACGAGTAAAGAATAAATCCAATGTTTCATAGGCGAGTACGAACTAATCACGTACGGTATTTGGGAGTGCAAATGTCTTATCTATTTGCCGAAACGTCATCATCGAATAAAATGATGCCTCGTTAAGGAAATGTTGAAAGTTTAAAATCTCTTGAGAATCATACATTAAGCTGCTCGCTTGTCTTTCCAAATCGACGCTCACGGTCTTGGTAATCAAGCAAAGCTTTGTAAAAATCGTCTTTTCTGAAATCAGGCCACATGACTTCAGTAAAGTAAAACTCTGCATAAGCGAGCTGCCAAAGCAAATAATTACTCAAGCGTTGCTCTCCACTAGTTCGGATCAAAAATTCTGGATCAGGCAAACCTTGAGTTGATAGATATTGCTCGATATCAAGTTCTTCAATATTTACTACATCTCCAGATTTGAAAGCAAAAGCAGCTTTACGCATCGCGTCTTGTATTTCCCATCTACCAGAATAATTCAAGGCAAGAGTCAAGGTCATGCGCTGATGATGCTTTGTCTGATCGATGACCTTAATCAGTTCGTTGTAGCAGTCCTTTGGCAAGCGCTTTAGATCTCCAATTGCATTCAGTCGAATATCATTTTTAGTCAAAGTCTTAAGCTCTTTGCCCAATGTTGCTACAAGAAGCGTCATCAGCGCATTGACTTCAGCTTCAGGTCTACTCCAATTTTCGGTACTAAATGCGTAGAGCGTCAAGTATTTGACACCAATCTCAGCAGCAGCTTCAGTTGTTTCGCGCACTGCTTTGACTCCATTTCGATGCCCAAATATCCGAGGCATACCAGTTCGCTTTGCCCAGCGTCCATTGCCATCCATGATGACTGCTACGTGTTTGGGCAATTTTTGGAGATCAATTTGAGACTTAAAATCCGTCATGGGCTGAAGAAATCGAGCGCAAAGATACAGATTCTCAAGTAGGGTGATTGATCGAAGTCTTCATCCGTTCAAATCAAATACAAATTGTGGGCTGCCCCTCATTCGCAATGCTCATTTCGGGTCGGGCTATACGGCACTCTCTCAGCATCATTTCATCAAGAATCAATGATGCTGAGTTCAAACAACGCCTTCTATCCCTCAGCCAAAAATCTATAGAGTTGTTCTAATCGATAGAGAATGCCAAAATTTTGGACAAGCTCTGCGAAGTGGTGGCGCAGCCAGACGCGACGTAGGAGCGGCCGAGCGAACAGCGAGCCACGGAGCACAACCCTGAGTAGTTGGGATAGCGACCCTAAGTGAGCGCCGCGAACGACGGGATGGCCAACATTAACAAAAAACTCTAGAAAATCATTTATCTTTAGGTGTCATTTTCATTTGTTACACTAACTCAAACATTTTTTCAGAAGATTCAACATTATTCTACTGATTTGTTTTTAATACTGTCACTATTGATTTGACTAAACCATTTTTTCTCATCGGCTTCGGCCATTCACTTTCACTAAATAGGTTCTTTTATGAATACCTTTCAAAAACTCTTTTATCTGTTTGTGTTGAGCATGTTTCCGCTCTTCGCTTACTCACAGAGCTGCAACTACACTCTTGTGTTGCAAGACTCTTGGGGCGACGGTTGGGATGCTGGTAGCATCGATGTCGATGTCGCTGGTACCGTAACCAACTATACATTCCCTGGCACTGCTGGTGTACCTGCTGGTGGTGAGCTCCAGATTCCTATCGCTGTCAACAACGGTGATGCAATCTCGCTCTCTGTAGCTACTGCAAGTACGTATCCGTCAGAGCAGTATTACGAGCTCAGAGACGCTACAGGTGTAGTTGTTTTTTCTGCTGGTTCTGTTCCATGTGTTGCTTGTTCATCTGATGATGGAGCAAATCCACTCGTTGTTGGTCTTGCTTGGTCAGGATCTGCTACATGCCCTCCTTGTGTACAACCTGCTGCTTCAGCTACAGTAGTGCCTGATTGTGCAAACAATCAATTTACTATTGATGTAGCATTAACTTCACTCGGTGATGCTTCTGCTATCAATATCACTCCTGATGTTGGAGCTGCTCAAAATGCTACAGCTGCTGGCACATTTACATTTGGGCCGTACCCATCTGGCACAGTTGTAAACTTTGACTTGATCCACAATGTAAACAACCTTTGTGATCTGACTTTAGCTCCTGTTGCCTTTTCCTGTCCTCCACCAAATGATGATTGTGTCAATGCAATCTCATTAACAGATGGTGTGCCTTTAGCTTCGACAAACGTAGCTGGCACTGTGGGACCTGGTGATGACAACGGCACAGTAGGTATACTTGCAGCTTGTAATCCACCAGCTGGTTTTTCTATCGAAAATGCTGTATGGTATGAATTTACAACTTCAGTAGCAGGTATTTACACATTTGAATTAGCGAATGTTGCATGTGCCCTTTCTGCTTCTGTGTATCCAGTTGCTGACATTGACTGTTCTGATATTACAAACAGTGTACTTACTAACGGTGATTGTGCTGCTTTCGGTGGTGGTGGTGGTACTCAAGCATGGACGCTTGCAGCCTCTACTTCATACTATGTCATCATTGACGGTGCAGGTGGTCAGTCGTGTACCTATGATGTGTCAATGACATATACACCTGTAGTCACAGCATGTGTCGCTGGTCCACTCCAAAACGGTAATTCTAGCCTAGCTATCTGCCCAGGTGGTTCTGGTACTGTAGCAACTATGGGTATGGACACAATTCCAAACACACCTACAGTTGGTGGATTCGGATGGTTCTTCGACAATACGACTTCTGGTGGTACAGGTGCACTTGGTGGACCATTTACATTAACTGGTTCTGCTACTCCTTATACATTTGATGCTGATCTCAATGGTCTTTTGAGTGCAAACTCTTTCCCGCCATTTGCTGGTACATGGGTAGTTTATAGTGTTGTATACGCTGACGGAGCTGACGCAGTCAATACTATCTGTAGCATTTCTCCTGATTCAATCACGGTTAACTTCCTCGCTGCTGCTCCTGCTGCTGGTACAATGGCTGGTGGCGCTCAAGTATGTGAAGGTTCTACTATGTTGAATGCTTCTGTAGCGACAGCTGCTACTGTACCAACTGGAACAAGCCAATTCTACGTTTTAACTCAAGGAGCTGGTTTGACTATCGTTGACGCTGGAGCGAGCCCAATGTTTGATCTGGCTTCTTACAACTTCGCTACACTCGGTGTTCCTGATTGTGGTCAGTTTACAGTTCATTCACTTGTTATTGATTCTGGTTTTGACCTTTCAGTCATTACTCCTGGCGTCACAACTGGTGTTGATGTTGCCAACCTCATCTCTGCTGGTGCTGTATGTGCCGATCTTGATGTAGCGGGTACCGTATTCAACGTTGCTTGTGCTGGTGATCTTTCTGCTACTACTTCAAGCACTGCTGAAAACTGCGGTGGTATGGATGGTACAGCTACTGTAACACCTTCATCTGTCAATGGTGTGATGAGTTATGCATGGAGTACTACTCCAGCTCAAACAACAGCTACTGCAACTGGTCTTACGGCTGGTTCTTACACAGTAGTTGTAACTGACATGGTCGGTTGTTCTGTAACTGAAACAGTAGTTGTTGCTTCTGCAGGTGGTCCTTCTGGTTCAATTGCTTCTGTAACTGATGTAGACTGTAACGGTGCATCCAACGGTGCTATCGACGCAACAGTAACAGGCGGTATGATGCCATACACATTCAGCTGGACTGATGCTGCTGGTACTGTAGTCAGTACTATGGAAGACCCAATGGGTCTACCAGGTGGTACGTATGATGGTTTGATCACTGACGCAAATGGATGTTCATTCAACGCTACAGGTGTAGTTGTAGCTGAGCCAACTGCTATAACACCTGCCCTTGATGCGCTTAACAACGTATCATGTAACGGTGCGAACGACGGTTCTGTCTCTGTGACAATCACAGGTGGTACTGCTCCTTACACTTTCAACTGGACTGACGCTGGCGGCGCTACAGTAAGTACTATGGAAGACCCAACTGGTCTCGCTCCAGGTACATACACTGGCAACGTAACTGACGCAAATGGTTGTACGTTAAGCGTTCCTGGTATTCCAATCACTGAGCCAGCTGCTATTACGCCAGCTCTTGATGCATTAACTAATGTATCATGTAATGGTGGAAGCGACGGTTCTGTCTCTGTGACAATCACTGGCGGTACTGCTCCTTACACATACAACTGGACTGACGCTGGCGGTGCTACAGTAAGTACAATGGAAGACCCAACTGGTCTTGCAGCTGGCACATACACAGGCAACGTCACTGATGCAAATGGTTGTTTATTGAGCGTTCCTGGTATCGTAATCACTGAGCCTGCAGCTCTTTCAGCTACTACGGCTACAATCACTGACGAGACTAATCCAGGTAACAATGGCGCAATCGACGTGACTGTTTCAGGTGGTACTATGCCATACACATTTGCATGGGATAACGGTGGTACAACTGAAGATATCTCAGGTTTGACTGCTGGTTCTTACAACCTCGTCGTCACTGACGCAAATGGCTGTAACCAATCATTTGGTCCATACACGGTAATGGATTTGACTCCAGTCAACACTGTTCAGTCATTGTCTATCCTTGACATCTCACCAAACCCAACTGCTGGTTTATTCAACATCAACATCGAGTTGACTCAAGCTGAAGATATCCGTATCGATATCATCAACACTTCAGGTCAAATCGTAGAAACTGTTGCAAACCAAAATGCTTCTGCTTTGACAACTGCTGTTGATCTAAGCGGCAATGCAGCTGGCGTATACATGATTCGCTTTACAGTTGGTGCTGAGCAGATGGCTCGCCCAATCGTTTTAACGAAGTAATCAATCTCGCAGCACAAGCTGCTTGATATTACGATCCCCGATGGCATTTTGCTGTCGGGGATTTTTTTTATTTAGAAAACTATTGGGGCTGCCCTTCATTCGCAAAACTCATTCAGGTCGGGCTGTCCGGCACTCTCTCTGTACTCATTTCATTCGCACAGAGTTCAGACAATACCTCCCATCCCTCAGCCATCGCAGCTCGGACAAGCGCTGCGAAGTGGTGCGAACGAAGTGAAGCAGATGCAAGCGTAGCGCAGCAGCCGAACGAACAGTGAGCCACGGAGCATAGCGACCGCGCTGAATAAAGTGAAGCGCGGATGGCCCAAAATAATATCAAGCAGTACCTTGTGCCGATGGCAGCAAAAATTGTATACAGTGTAACCGTTAAAGTAGAAGAAGACGTCCTTCAAGATTGGCTTCAGTGGATGCAAGCAGTACACATTCCTGATGTGATGAAGACTGATCTATTTGAATCTGCTCGACTTGCTCGGATCATCAATAGCAAAGAAGATGGCGACAGCTACTCGGTGCAGTATATCTGCAAAAGTATGGCTGCAATGCATGAATATGAGGTCAAGCATGCACCTGCTCTTAAACAAGATCACATACAGCGTTACGAAGGAAAATTCCTTGCTTACAGAACCTTGCTTGAAGAAGTCGCTACGTATTAATCGGCGAGATAGCGACGATCGACACGCTGCGGAATCCGCACAAGTAGCTCATACGGTATTGTATCACACAAATCAGCTAGCTGCTGAAGTGCCTGCTCTGCACCAAAAGCAGTCACTTGATCTCCGATATTGACTTGGTCAAATGCGGTGACATCGATCATACACATATCCATACAGACTCGCCCGACGATCGGAGCTTTCTGACCTTGAATGATCAGATGACCGACTCCGTCACCTAGAGCTCGAGGCAGTCCGTCTGCATATCCAAGAGCAACTGTAGCAATCACACGATCATGAACGGCTACGCCTGCAAGTGCGTAGCCTACTGGCTGACCTGCTTTGACTGTACGAACCTGCGAAACAGCAGATCGGAGTGTCGCAACTTGTTGAAGCTGATCACCAAGACGCTCATCGATACCATACAATCCAATGCCGAGGCGCACCATTTCATATTGAGCGTTTGGATAACTGTGGCTTCCTGCTGAATTAAGAATATGTCGCTTTGGCATTTGTCCTAGCTCATCAGCAACTTGCTTCGTCATTTGGTCAAATGAATTGATCTGCTGCGCGGTGTAACCTCCATCTTCTTCTTGATCTGCTGCACTCAAATGAGACAAGATCGACTCAACTCGCAAAAGCGGTTGCTGCTTGATGAGCTTCAAGGCTTGTGGCAAATCATCCTGATCAAGTCCGAGTCGATTCATGCCTGTATTCAAGCAGAGATGAATACGAAGTGGTTGGGCAGAAGCTGTGCCGTCTAGCTGCTTAATAAATGCTTGTAATTGATGCAACGAAGTAATCTGCGGTTCGCAATTATATGCTTGGAGCAATGTCAAGTCTTCTGCTCGAGCATTCATCACAAAAATCGGCGTCGAAAGCCCTGCCTCTCGGAGCTCGATGCCTTCGCTTGTGTAGGCGACTCCTGCGTACGCGATCGGTTGCTGATGTATGAAGCTTACGAGCTCTCGACTACCTAGACCATAAGCAGCAGCTTTGACCATCATCATAATCGACGTGCTTGGTTGAAGAAAGCTGCGATACACATCGAGATTATGCTTGAGCGCACTCAGGTCAATCACAAGTTGAGAAACATGTTTGCTACCAATCAATCGAGCAGCTAACTGCTCTAGTTGAAATGTTCTAGCACCTTTTATCAAAATGGCTTTTCCATTTAATTCGGCAAGTAGTCTTGAATCGAGAAGAGCCTCAACTGAAGGATACATTTTTACTTGAGGCAAACCAACGGGGTATTTACCGATATGGAGGATCTGCTCAAGCTCGAAGGCTTCTATGATTTCTTTTTGAGCAATTCGATCTCCGTCGGTATCGCTCGTCATCAGCACAAGCGGCCGCTCTCCTTTTTGAGTGATTGCAAAGCGCAAAGCATATTCAAGAGAAGTGGAATCGAGCGAGTAAGCGTCATTAATAACCAATGTATCATGTCTGCCATACTGGACATTGAGTCGCAACGGAAGATCACGAAGCAACTTCAAGCGCTCTTGAATTTGATTTTCTCTAATGCCGAGATGTAATGCCGCTGCGATACAATGCATCGCATTTTCAACTGAAGTCGCAGCTGTAAATGGAAGCTCCCAAGTAAGAAGCTTTTGCTTAAACCTTGTTCTGATTAAGCAGCTTGTTTTTTTACTTCGTTGTTCGAGGATACGGATGTCAGATCTCTCCGAATTGCCCCAAGTGAATAGTTTATTCCCTTGCTGCTTGAGCGTATCTACTACACGCTGATGATCAGCACAGCAGATGACGACTTCGCTGTCTTGAAAAAGTATTGCCTTTTCGGCTGCTTTTTGGCCGCGAGATTCAAAACCGCTATCGTGTGCTGCTCCGAGATTGGTGAAAATGCCGATTGTCGGTTTGATGATTTTTTGCAAAGCTTGCATTTCTCCAACTGTCGAAATGCCGGCTTCAATAATCCCGTAATCAACACTCGAGTCAAGCAGTGAAACTGAAAGCGGCACGCCGAGCTGCGAGTTGAAGCTCCTTGGGCTGCGCTGCACTGTTTTGCTCGATGACAAAATCTCGTACAGCCATTCTTTGACAATTGTCTTGGCATTGCTGCCTGTTATCCCGATGATCGGAATATCTAATGTCAAGCGATGATGTGCGGCCAGCTTCTGAAGTGTTGCACTTGTGTCCTCAATAAGTAAATACGGAATGTTGAGCTCTTCTACTGGGCGAGAAAGACAACAGGCTGCTGCACCTGCTGCTTGGGCAGCTAAAGCAAAATCATGTCCATCGCGAGCCGCTTCAATCGCAAAGAATAAAGCACCAGAACCCGATCGAATATGCCTTGAATCAATGCTCAACGCTTCTATCTCCATGCTGCCATCACCGTAGTACGAGCAACCTAAAATTTCTGCTATGTCGTCTAGTCGATATCGCATGGATTATTTCAGATCGCTTTTTGGACAAGCGCTGCGAAGTGGTGGCTGAATGAAATGAAGCCAGATGCAAGCGGAGCGCAGCAGCCGAGCGAACAGCGAGCCACGAAGCATAGCGACCGCAGCTGAAGGCTGCGGATGGCCCCTACTCGATCACTCTCTGCTAGATATTCTTGTCATCTACATTATCGAGCCATTCGCTCACAAACTCGACAACTTCCTTGATCGTTTCTTCTTCAAATGGTGATTT
>JAHDHF010000051.1 GCA_020631455.1 Saprospiraceae bacterium | reverse complement strand
AAGTATGGCTACTACTGGCATAATGGCGGCGGCTGTGGTGGCGGTATGCAATATCAAATCAGCAAAGTTGATACTGAGCAAATCTATATGGACAATGGCGTGATGTGCTGCTTATTGATCCCAGAAGAGGGCTATACAAAACATGGCAGCTTTCAAATTGATTTATTTAATTATCCGCCTGGTAATTATCACGTTGCGCTGATCGAAAAAGTGAAGCGCAAACTGAATCCAACTGCTGAAGAGCCTATGCATGGTCGACGACTCGTGTATTCAAATGAGTTTGTGATTTTGCCATTAGAGAAAGAACCAGTGAATAAAGAGTGACGGCTCTGGCATAGGGATAGTAGGCAGCGCCCGTAGGGCGGATGCGACTAGCAGGAGCAGCCGAGCGAACAGCGAGCTGCCGCATAGCCCGCCGCGACTACAAGGAGCGGATGCTCCTAAAATTAATCAATTATCCTATCTAACGAATCTATATAAGCGGGAATAAGCTGCTTGGGAACGTCTTGGTATTCGACTGTGTAGCCGCCTTCTTTGGCGATGATTTCTATTAACTCCATAAAGTGCCGTCCTTGTGCGTAAGCAGCATTTTTGAGATCGCTTTGTTCGGCTTTTTGCTCAATAAATGATCGCGCATTACGAATGACTTGTGTTTTTTCTTGAGTGCTAAATTCATTAAAAAAGCCTTCGGTCATGTCGTAGTATTCGTAGTCAGGATCGAGCGACAATAATTCTGGATTTGGAATATCGCTAATTGTTATTGTTTTATTGGCAGGATCAATATCAAGCTGCATCTCTTTGAGATCGAATCCGTAAGAGGCTCGTGCCTTGACTTTAATGAGGGCCTTTTTACGGAAGTACGATAAATCCCAGTATTTATAATCTTCGTAGCTGTAGACATCTGTGAAGTAGCCTTCAGCTGAGACAAGTTTTTGAACCGCTTGTATTTTTTCGAGGACGACTTCGCTTTTTTCTGTTGTATTTTTTTCTTTTGGTAAAGAAAAAAAGTAAGCAGCAGCCAATACGATAAGAAGTGCTCCAAAAATGAAGAGTAAAATCTTCGTTCCAAAAGAGCGGGTAGTACTCATTTAGTTCAATTTTGCATCCATCGGATGCTTGAGGTTTTTATGGCTTTTGAGCACGACCATTATTTTGCCGACTTTAAGGTCACTTTCTATTAAAAGCGGAATTCTGTTTTTGTCATTTGTTGCCCAGACTTTCATGTCGTCGCTTTCTTTGAACACATCGCCTTCTATTAATTCTGGACTAAATGAAACGGTATTAAAGCGTCCAAGTTTTTTGACTTTTTTATTGTTTTCGGTGCCGTGATATTTGACATTGAGTTCCCACTCTTCTTTGTCGAGTAGGATTTTGACAGGTACTCGATCATTTTTTTTGAGCTTTGTGTAATCAACATTTCGAGCCCAATATGTGATACTCAATAAGTCATGCATGCAGCCTGATAAGTCATAATTGATGCGTCGTGTTTCTTCTTTTGTACGACCACGATTGGAGTAGGCTTTAAGATTCGATTGGTCAAAGTGGATTTCATCATACAGGCGATAGCCGCCTTCTTTTATTTCGCGAGAGGCGACAGTTGGCAGCAATGTTTGCTTATCAACTTTGCTTTCATAACGATCACGCACTTTGTAGAACCATTCATAGCTTTTGTATGTGCGGCCTGTCGCTACAAATTGATATTGATCGCCAGCATCACTGACGTTAAATGTCACTTCGCCAGCTTTGAGCCAGACAAAATTCCAATTATAATAGATGCGATAGACGAGTTCTTCGCCAGCTTGCCAAGCATTATTTAAGCCTGAGCAAATGTCATTTGCTCCATGCGATGGAATCTTTTTAGCTGTTTTCTTTCCTTCGCTAAAGCTTGCTGAAACGCTAAGAATTGCGACGAGAAGAAGCCCGTTGATGATCTGCTTTTTCATGTTTCCAAGTTTTGACGACATCCATCAATAGGATAAACATCATGCCAACGAGTGCTGGCACAACGATATTGATGCACCAGAGCGTCAGCGTCGTAGCTAATATAGCAACTTGATTGACACCATTAAGTGCCCAAAGTGTAAGCGCTACTTCTCCGCGTACCAAAAGCCCAAGTACAGGCGGCAAGGGTACGCTCGTCTGTACCAAAAAGATCACAGCGATTGTACCGATGCTTTGTACGAAGCCAACATCAATTCCAAAAAACTGGGTCAAGAAATAATATTGAAGCGTGTACACACCATAACGTAAGCAGGCAAAACCAAGCACGCGAAGCAGCTCACTACTAGAATACTCTTTCAAAAACAACACGTGGTCTACAAAGCGACGCACATATGGAATCCGTCGAATGATCGGCACAATGAGATCAATCTGAAAGTAGGCGAGAAGCATCAGCAAGACTGCCAAACCGCCCATAAATCCAAGCATATAGACGACATAAGCTTCCATCTCAAGATGCGAGATAGATAAATAGACCAAGCCAATGACGCCAAAGCCCAACAACGCGATCATCTGAGCAAGACTTCCAACGATCGTGACAATAGCAGCTTTGGCTCTGCCGCCAGGCTGCACCACCATCATTCTGCCACCGTACTCACCGATACGATTTGGGGTGAAGACAGAAAGCGTCACGCCCATCAAGACGCCACGATACGCTCGCTTGTAGCTGATCTTTTCAAAACGCTGTGCTAGCAAGTGGAACTTGCCCGTTTCAAAAGCCCAATTGATCGGCAGCAATACAAATGTCATGACTAAGAAAATGATATTCTCACCGCTGAGCTGCCCTCTGAACGCAGCCCAAATCTCATCAAAATCATCTCGACCGTAAATCTGCTTGTAAAGACTATACATCAATGCAACGACCATCAATACCTTCAATGAATTGACAACCCAGCGCTGCTGAAAAAACGAAACGAGTCGTTTTAAGCTAGATTTTAATTGTGGCCGATCAGACATGTCGTCCCAAAGATAGTAGCAGTCCACTCGCAGACCTATCTTCGGCAAGAGATGAAACACGGACGCATCATCGGCATTGATCCGGGCACAAATCTGCTCGGCTACGCGATACTCGAGGTCAAGGGCAATAAGCTGCGCCTTATGGACTGTGGCACTGTCAGCATGAAACACCTCAAAACACCTTACGAAAAACTGCGTCATATCCACGAATCGCTCACCAATATTCTTCAATCATTTCAGCCAAATGCTTGTGCGATCGAAGCGCCGTTTTATGGGCAAAATATCCAGTCGATGCTTAAGCTCGGCCGTGCGCAAGGCGTCTCGATTGCAGCAGCGATGGTGCAGGGTATTGAAGTGGTCGAATATTCACCTAAGAGTGTCAAGCAAAGTGTCACAGGCAATGGAAATGCAAGCAAGCATCAAGTAGCGGCGATGTGTCAGAGCATCCTCGGCCGCACACTTGCTGGCATGGGCGAAGACGCGACCGACGCACTCGCTGTCGCCTTGTGTCATCACTTCAAAGGTGGGCGCTCAGGCGGCGTCAAATCACATAAATCGTGGCAAAGCTTCCTTGATGACAATCCTGATCGCATCAGAAAAGTATAAAGTTTAGTAGTGAATGATTTTGGGCCACCCTTTCTTTTTTCTAGTGAATATTCACTAGAAAAAAGAAAGGTCGCTATGCTTCGTGGCTCGCTGTTCGCTCGGCTGCTTCACTTCGTTTCGCATCTGGCTTGCGCCACCACTTCGCAGCGCTTGTCCAACTCGTTATATTTTTGTAATCATTAAAGTTGAGAGAGAAGAGTCTACTTAATGAAATTTCTTTTAAACAAGTACAACAAAATTATAGAAGTTGATTTTTCACTTCTAGATCCAGATTATCCAACTGTAATATTCTTACATGATTCTCTCGGATGTATTGATATGTGGAAGGATATTCCAAATCAATTAACAGAACAGATTGCTTGTAATACACTCATATATGATCGACTCGGTCACGGCCGCTCAACTGCAGTTGAGAATATGGCTTTAAGAGGGCATGATTATCATGAGCAAGAAGTAGATGTATTACTTGAGCTTGTTGAAGCTCTTGAGATAAAACGACCATTTATCTATGGTAATAGTGATGGCGGCACAATTGCATTATTGGCAGCCGCTCGCAGACCAGATTTATTTAGCGGTGTCATTACTGAGGGCGCACATGTATTCAATGAGTCAATAACAAGAGATGGCATCCGCCAAGCAGAGATTGCATATCAAGATGCACGTTTTCGAGAGAAGCTGCATAAGTATCATGGAGAAAAGATTGATGAGCTTGTGTCTGCATGGATTTCGATCTGGCTGCATAAAGAGTTTAAAGATTGGGATATTACAGAGCAGCTCAAATCAATTGTGTGCCCAGTATTAGTTCTACAAGGAACGCTTGACCAATACGGCACACTCAAACAAGTAGAAGCGATCTGCACTGGCGTATCTGGAAGCGGTCAATCACTTATTCTTGATAATGTAGGTCATACACCTCATCGCGAAGCATTTAATCAAATAAAGGAACCTTGCCGTGATTTTATACGCGCTTGTTTAGCGTAAGTCTGTTTTATCAGTTTTTTTTTGGCTGAGGGATAAAAGCAGCGCCCGGAGGGCGGATTTATGTTCTATTTTTTTGAAATAGAACATAAAGCTAGGCTACCGTACTGCGTATAGCCCGACCACGAGCATTTTGCGAGTGGACAGCCCCTAATTGTTTTGAAGTTTTTCTATTTTTTTTGAAATCCATTTTTCACTATCAAAATATGCAAGGGATAATTTTTGGAGAGGATTTTCAAGTATCAGTTCTAGGTCTTTTTTTTGTTGGGTTAAATACTGAAGTTGATGAGGTAATGATGAAATTTTATGCGCGTTTTTTAAAGTTTTTAGAAGCCATTTTTCTGCATCAAAAAATAGGTTGTGTTTTTTTAAATATCGTTGAGCTGCTTGGCTCAAATGCCCAATTATGCTATATGTGGCTCCTGCTTCGTGTGCTATGATTTGCAAAAGGAGTGTGTACCCATAAATATCAGAGCGATCTTCAGCGGAATACTCTTTTAGTATTTTTTGAATAAATTGATGACATTCACCAGGCTTATTTTCTAAGAAACAGATATAAGCACATTTATACAAAAATGTAATCTGCATGGCTGCAGATTGATTTTCTACCATTTGTTTGGTTTGACGTTTTTTGATGTATTCGTGATAGCCTGCTTGTGTTTCACCTTCTTGGATAGCGCGTACCATCTCAGTGCTTTGTGCTAATGAGTATACGTGATTCCGGATTGGTTTAGATGTTTTTCGCTCAATTAAATCTGGTATTTGTCTGAATTGGTCAAGCAGTTCAAAGTATTGATCTTTCTTTTCAGTTTTAGATAAAACTAAAAGTCTATGAAAAATTGAAATATAATCAAGTATATAATATCGTTTCAATGTGTCTCGACCTTCAAATAATAGAACTGCTTCATTGATCCTTATCCACTCTAATTTGTAATTGTGATTGCAATAAGCGAGTAGTGCTTGAATTTGTAATTTACGAATCTTGGAAATCCAACTTTTAGGCTTTTTGTTTTCTTTAAGTAGTGGGTGATTTTCTATTTTTCTAGAACGTTCATGTGCTTCCTGTCGGCTTCTTATTATCTCAATTCGTAAATCTTTTGTTTGAGAATATAAAACGTGAAAATCAGATTCTATACGCAATGAATCTGAAAGTACTTTTATGTCTTCAATGATTGTGTTTAATTCGTCTGCTTTAAGCCTTGCTCCTAGAATTCGACGCTGTTTATTTTTTATGAGCAGTTGATATTCTACACTTTCTATTTCCTTGCTCTTTGTGTAGGCGAGTTTCAGGTGGTTTGCTGCCGATTTGAAAAGCCCTTTTGAATACAAAAGCTCTATTTCTGCCAGAAGCATATTCATTTCTATATCGATCCTCTTTTCTTCATTTAGCTCAGTCAAAAAACGAAGAAGTGATTTATACAAACGTGTTTTGATTGGGGGTAGAGACTGAGGTCGTACATTAAGAGACGCAAGCTGCTTCAAGAGTATTTCTTCAGCGTATTCTGTTCCTTGCATTGAAGCTTCTAGCACAAGCCGTTCCTTTTTGCCTATCATAGCAGCAAATGCATTGAACTCACTCTTGGAGAGTGAAGTAGCTAAAGATTCAAGTTTCTTCATAGTACTTAAGTTCTGTTTAGTTTGCTAGGGTTTATCATAAATAGCTCTTAATCAAATTTTTAGAGAATTTCACTGATTTTTTTGTTTGAAAATTCTACGTCAATATATCACATTTTGAATCCTTGATTAGACACTTACCTGCTTTTTCATGTTTCTATCTTTCAGTCTCGATATTCTTTGTGATTTAATACACGTTCTCAATGAAAAAACTTTTACTCTTTTCACTCTTTAGTTTATCATTTATCTGTGGGCATTTTGCTCAAGGAGAAATGATCTTCATTGGATCTTGGGATCCAATCAATTATCCTGGAACCTGTGGTTGGGCAGCTCAAGATGCCGCTGCAGAAGCTGCTGCAAATGCAAACAGTGGAAGCACCGCAAACCCTCCATTTGCGAGTTTTCAAGCTGCGTTTGATTATGCGGTGTCCAATGGTACTGCTAATCAAACTGTTCAATTTTTGCCAGATGCATATGTACAAGGCTATGATTATGACTTTGCTGGCGGTCAAGATCAGTGCGTTGGATCTAGCATTAGTAATGGTGATGCTGTGCCACTTGGTATGGATGGATTGACAATAGCAGGTAGCAATGATGGTTGTGGTACGTTTATCAAGTCATCTACTTCTGAAATTACTTGGCTTAAAATTCTATCTGGAGTTGATAATGTCACAATTCGTGATTTCTACTTTTATCAATTTTCAGGGGTTCTTGAAGTCGAAAACTCTGAAAACCTCCAAGTCATTAACTGCGTCTTTGATGGCTGTGAAAAAAATGCTCACGAAGCAGTCTATGTAGAAAGTAACTCAGAGCCAGCTTCAGCGACATTCACAAATTGTACATGGTTGAATCACCAACAGCTCTCTACAAATACGGCAATGGAGATTCGCTCAAACTCAACAACAACTGCCACAAACGTTACAGTTGATTTCGTTGATTGTCAATTTACATGTAATGCGCGCCAAGGAAACCGCGGTGGTGCATTATTTATTGGTAAAGGAACAAACCGTGCAGGTTCAGCAGCTGGTCCTATTGTAACGTTTACTGGAGGATCATTCTACGGTAACGTAGCAGAAGCTGGCTCAGGTGAAGGTGGTGCGATTAGCATCTCTGGCTTAAGTGATGTCACGATCACTGGAACTGATTTTTGCGATAATGTAGCAGAAACAACCACTGGTGTCAGCGGCGGTGGAGCGATTAAAGTTGGAGAAGATTGCACAGTATCTATTACTGGATCTGTCTTTGACGGCAACTCAACAGTTCAATACGGCGGAGCGATTCATGCGTATGCAGGATTTGGGTTAAACACGACAGACATTGTCAACTGTCAGTTTTATAACAATACTTCAAAGCGTGGTGGTGCAGTTTATATTGATGACGAAGTTGATGCTTCAATAACAGGATGTTTATTTGATGGTAATATTTCTAACGGCTCAGGCTTTGGTGACAACGGTGGTGGAGGACTCTACATCGATGGAGGTACAACAACAGTTGATATCGCTAATTCTACATTTATAAGCAATACAACAGCCGATTCTGGAGCAGGTGGTGTGAGTATCGTCGGTAATAGCAGTTCTGATGCCATCTCGTTTGTAAATAGTTTGCTTTGTACAAATAGCGGCGGAGATTTAACATATGCATCTTCTTCAGGAATTACTATCGATGCAGCGACAGTAATTGGAGTTGGAGATGTGACTCAAGGAGATTGTGCTGCTCCAGGTGCAGCAGGATTTGCAGGCACGCCACGAGCTGCTACTTGTGGAGCAATTACTGATTGTGCATCAGTATGTGGTGCTACAGTACCAGGTGTGTGTAATACAGTAGTTGATGAATTCCCGTCAGTATGTGCTCAAAGTTTTGCTGCTAGTATTTGTGGTTCAGTCTTCCTTGATGCTGATGATGATGGATTATTTAATAATGCTGATGTTACAGTGGCAAGTATTCTCGTTACACTCTATGATGCAGCAGGCAATGTGATCGGTCGTACCGAGACTGATGCGACAGGAGGATACTGCTTCAACGATATTCCAGATGGCACCTATACCGTTGGATTCTTTCCAGCTGATACATATCCGACCGTCGCCAATGCAGGAGATGGAACAATCGACAGCGAAATCGATGCAACATTCCAGTCAGGACCATTGACTATCGATAATGCCGCAGGTACATCAATCAGTGATGACAGCGGAACGACAGCGACCAATTTTACAAATATCGATGCAGGTTTTTCTGATCAAGTTCTTCCGATCGAGTTGCTTTCATTCGAAGCACGCGGCAATAACAACTGCGAAGTCATCGTCAAATGGAGTACTGCTACTGAGATCAATAATGATTACTTCGAAGTCCTTCGCTCAGATAATGGAGGACAAGCTGAAGTTATTGGTACAGTCGATGGAGCAGGATCAAGTTTCCAGACACTCAACTATGAGTTTGTCGATGCGAATCCAATCCGTAATGCATACTACCAGCTTCGCCAAGTTGATATTGATGGCTCAAGCTCGTACTCATCATGGAGTGTTGTAGCCCTCAATTGCCTCGGTGGCTCAGGCTACGTAGCAGGTGATGCGACTACTGGTCAATTCCAGCTCTTTATGACACATACGACTGATGCCAATGCATCAATCAATATCTACAACGCACACGGCCAGCTACTCTATCAACAAGCAGCGCCACTCGTAGGCTCCGAAAGCAGCCATGCACTTGACCTCTCTACATTGCCAGCAGGCGTGTATATGCTTCAAGTAGCTGATGCTTCAGGTACATTATACACGACTAAGCTCGTTACATTTTAATTAGCCCAAACCTCGTGAGTCATACGAGTCGCCCCTCGTCACATATGTGATGAGGGGCTTTTTTTATGGGCCATCCCTCGCGCTTCGCGCTTCGGGTCGCTATGCTTCGTGGCTCGCTGTTCGCTCGGCCGCTCGTTTCACGTCGCGTCTGCTTCGCACCACTTCGCAGCGCTTGTCCGCAGCCACTTGACATTATCTTGTAGCATGAATGATCGACAACGCCGTTTTCCAATTGGAGAATTTCAAAAGCCAAATAACATAACTCAGCAACAAATTGATTCTTGGATTCAAACGATAGCAGACTTTCCAAGAACAATACAAAACCTAACAAGCAACTTGACGCAAGAACAGCTTGCTTGGAAATACAGATCAGGAGGCTGGACGATCGCACAAGTCATTCATCATTGTGCGGATAGTCATATGAATAGTTTTATTCGATTTAAGCTTGCACTGACAGAAGACAAACCACACATCAGACCGTATGACGAAGCTGCTTGGGCGGAGCTGCCAGATACGCTTGCTGCGCCAATACAGGATTCGATTCAGCTGCTTGATTCACTTCATAAGCGATGGACGATACTATTAAAAAATCTAAGCCCCATACAGTTGAAAAGAGAATTTATTCACCCAGAGCATAATCAATCATTTTCACTAGAAGAAAATATCGGTATTTATGCTTGGCATTGTGATCATCATCGAGCACATATTGAGCTCGCAATAAGCGATCAGATAACCTAAAAACTACTGTTTTTTGGCTGAGGGATAGTAGGCAGCGCCCGAAGGGTGGATGCGCAGCAGCCGAGCGAACAGCGAGCTGCCGAATAGCCCGACTCGATGCCTGAGCAAAGCGAAAGGCGAGAGGCAGCCCCACATTAAAAATCATCTTTAGAACACGCTTTGTGAGGGCTACATTTGTGGCAACAAAATCCCACATTTAAAACATCTCAAAATGTCTGACAAGAAAATTATTTTTTCGATGGAGCGGGTCACAAAGACCTTCCCTGGAGCATCGAAACCTGTGCTCAATAATATCTGGTTGAGCTTTTATTACGGCGCCAAGATCGGTGTGCTCGGTCTCAACGGATCGGGTAAATCGACGCTGCTCAAAATGATCGCGGGCTTGGATGACAATTTTGAAGGGAATGTCAGCTTCGTCAAAGATTATAAAATCGGCTATCTCGCGCAGGAGCCAGAACTCGATGAGACGAAAACCGTCCGCGAGATTGTAGAAGAAGGTGTACAAGAGCTTTCTGATCTGATGAAAGCTTACGAAGCGCTCAATCTCAAATTTGGCGAAGAGATGAGTGATGATGAAATGAATGCGTTGATCGAAGAGCAAGGTAAAATGACCGAAGAGATTGACCGTCGCAATGGTTGGGAGCTCGACAATCGCCTGAATACTGCCCTCGAAGCATTGCGCTGTCCGCCAGATGATGCCAAAGTTTCTGTTTTGTCGGGTGGTGAGCGTCGCCGTGTTGCGCTTGCGCGTTTGTTATTGTCTGATCCGGATATCTTGTTGCTTGATGAGCCGACCAACCACCTTGACGCCGAGTCTGTGTATTGGCTTGAGCAGTACTTGCAACAATTCCCTGGTACAGTCATCGCCGTGACGCACGATCGCTATTTCCTTGATAATGCTGCTGGTTGGATACTTGAGCTCGATCGCGGCGAGGGCATCCCGTACGAAGGCAATTACACGTCTTGGTTGGAGCAAAAGACAAAGCGCCTCGAGCAAGAAGAAAAGCAAGAATCGAAGCGTCGCAAAACGCTCAAGCGCGAGCTCGAATGGATCAGAATGGCGCCAAAAGCTCGCCAAACAAAAGGAAAAGCGCGTCTCAATGCCTACGACAAACTCGCAGGGCAGCAGACGAAAGATCGCGAAGCGAAACTCGAGATCTTCATCCCGAAAGGGCCGCGCCTCGGTGAGCAAGTCATTGAAGTCAAAGGCGTGTCCAAAGGCTATGGCGATCGTCAGCTCATCGACAATGCGACATTCGAAGTGCCGCAAAATGCGATTGTCGGCATCATCGGACCAAACGGCGTCGGTAAGAGTACGCTTTTCCGCATGATCGTAGGCGAGGAGCAGCCAGATAGCGGCGAAATCGTCATCGGTGAAACAGCCAAGATCAGCTACGTGGATCAAAGCCACGAGCAGCTTCAAGACAAAGCTCAAACGGTCTACGATGTCGTCAGTGGCGGCAATGATCTCATCATGGTCGGCGACACAGAAGTCAATGCGCGCGCTTATTTGAGTCGATTTAATTTTACTGGTTCGGATCAGCAGAAAAAACTCGGCATGCTCTCAGGCGGTGAGCGCAATCGCCTCCAACTGGCGATGACGCTCCGCGAAGGCGGCAATGTCTTGCTCCTTGATGAGCCGACCAATGACATCGATGTCAACACGCTCCGCGCCTTAGAGGATGCGATCGACAATTTCGCTGGTTGTGTGCTTGTGATCTCTCACGATCGCTGGTTTATTGATCGCCTCGCGACGCACATTTTGAGCTACGAAGATGATGGCAAAGTCGAATTCTATGAAGGTAACTTCTCGCAATTTGAAGAAGCAAAACGCGAGCGACTCGGTGATGTCACACCACGTCGTCCGCGATTTAAAAACGTTATTAATCGCTAGGAATTTTCACTAGAGAGATTTGATTAAAACGAGCAGTTGGATGTTTTCTAGCTGCTCGTTTTTTTATTTTTTGGAGCATCCGCAGCAATGCTGCGGCGGGCTATACGGCAGTACGGTAGCCTAGCTTTTTTTGCTTACAAAACAATTCCCTCGCTGGAGGGGGAAAGCGTGCGCAGCACGCTGGGGGTGGAATGATTTTTAATAAGAAAACAAGCAAAAAAATCCGCCCTTCGGGCGCTGCCTACTATCCCTATGCTGATGACAGTTAGTATATATAAAAAGTAGCATCGAAAATAAACGCCAAATACTCGAATGAAACACAAGAAGGGTTTTTAAATTTCACTATTTATTTTGACAATCGTAAAGTTTAAAAATTTGGCGACTTTGTAAAATTTCGAATCATTGTGTTGACAATAATTTGAATCGTTTTTTATGTAAATTCTTAGGAAGCATTTTCGTGACCATTAATTATTTGCTTTTTTTGGCTTTTATCTTCTTTAGCTTATTCTCGGCTGTGGTAGCTAAAAATGGTGCGCTATAAACATATTCTAAAATTGCCTTTGACAATGCGTTTACAATTGGTATTTCTTCTTTCGTTAAAGTTCCACTTGCAGCGTGCGCTCCTATATTTCCAAAGTTTTTCAATCCTTTCGCAACATCAACTAATTTGCTTGGAATTTCATTTTTATCAGCGAGTTCTTTGAGCATAGCAGCTAAAGTTCCAGATTTAGCTTTTCTATCAAGGCAAACTAATTCCAACAATCTTCTCATTAAAATGGCGTAAGCATTTACATCGATTGTTTTTACTTTATCGGCAGCTTTATATGAAGAAAGTATATTTTCCGGAAGTCCAATTGGATAAGTTGGTTTTCTTGGATATAAAAAATCGTAACTTACTTCGTCTTCTGATTCAATTCCGTCCCACCAATCATAAGATACAACATTAGTTTTTTCACAGGCAGGACATTTTAAAACGCTGTAAATAGTTCCGTACTCATTCATTTCGCCATATTCTGGGTCAACATCGGTTGTCAAATCTTCAACGTTTCCGATAATTTCCATTCGAGAAATATTCCCGCAATGTCTACAAGAAATAAGTTTCGAGTTGATCATATTTTATCTTGTTTTTTTAGTCGTTCACAATTATTCTAGATTGAGTAGAATCGCTTTATTTGTCATATAAAACCGACTAAGCATAATCAGCTAAAAGAGATGGTTATACTTAACAATTATAGTGCATAATCGTCTAAGTAGAACGCGCAACACTGCTTTTGTTGGACAAGCGCTACGAAGTGGTGCGACTGCAAGGAGCAGATGCTAGGCGTAGCCGAAGCAGCCGAACGAACCCTGACTACTCAGGGTTGCAGCGAGCCACGAAGCATAGCGACAGCGTCCCGATTTATCGGGACGCTGATGGCCCACTATAATTATTCTTTCATTTCCCGATTTTACGTGGATCGTAGCTTATGTCAAAATCACTGAGGACAGCATCGAGGACAGGATCTTCGGTCGGGTCGTAGCCTTTTTTGAGCTTGTAGCCGTATGTGCGGCCGAGTTGTGTCCAGTAAAAGGCGTTGAATCCGCCGCGTAACTCCTTGACGACATCGTACATCGGCACTTCGAGTTCACGCTCGATCATGGCCATGAGGATGCGGCCTTCGACGCGGCTCATGCGCTTGAGCGGCTCTTCAAAATCGTCTTTCATGCGCTCCTGCACTTTTTTGACATATTTTTTTCGCTTGCGCTTACTCATCGTTTCAGTAGCCTTTTGTACTTCGCGATAAGTTTTTATCGCCTCGACAGCGTATGGAAAAACTTTCTTCGCGTAATGGCGCGTCTGCATGTATTTCTGCCGCTCTTGATTGCTCTTAAACTCTTGGATGCCTGTGTAGCTGACATCATCAAGATCGGCAATGTAAAGCGTGTCACCATCGTGGATGATGGCTTCGACTACAGTACCGTCAATGGTCATCTTCTGGATTTCGACATTGTCGTTTGGCGGCACTTGAGCTGTGCCAGTCAAGACAACAAAACAAACGAATGCGAAAAGGAGGCTGAAGCGTTTCATATCATGTGCATTTGTGTGAGCTGCAAGGCAGCGATATCATCTACAAGTCAATTGTGATGCCAAGCGCGTGTTTTAACGCTTTGGTTTATAGCGACTTTGCCTGAATATTTTCGACGCATCTTGCTCGCGGAGCATGGATTCGAGCGTCACAGCTGGGTTGTATTTCATGTAGCTTTCGATGATCCGCCAGCCGAGATAGTTGGCTGTTTTGCCGCCGATGCCGTCGGGCATATTTGGTGCATTTGGGCTTTCGATGATGTATTTATTGTACTCTCGCGCATCTGTCGAATACATCATTTCGCTATCGACAAAGAAGTTGTACAAATCTTTTTCAAATGCGCGACACCACTCTGCTTGAATGCCTGGCACTTGCAAGATGACGCTATCCTGCGCGTAGGGCAGAAGCCGCCGCATGAGGTAGAGTTTTTTGCCCTCATTGATCATGGCATCAATCAACTTGCGGCCAGCTGGCGGTGCGATATGATCGTTGACTAAAGCGTCGAGCGTGCCTTTGACGAAGTAGTCTGGCTTAAAGAAGCGCGTGCGATAAGCAGAAAAGGCAGTATTCTGCGGCACATATTGCTGATATGGATATTGATCACTGAGATAAAAATCAAGCCCTGCGATCAATGCATCTCCGGCAGAATCAACAAAAATCGCTTGCTGATAGCCGTATTCAGAGATCATCGCATAGACATTTGGTGCTTTTTTATTCGGGAAATAATACTCGTACTGCTGGAAGGCAGCTTCGAATTCATCTTTGTAATCTTGAAGGTTTGGAAAAACGATCTGCACCGTATCATTCAATTTTCGAATTCCATCATTGGTTAAAAAGCTTCGGATAAGCTCACCTTTGTCACGAAAGGTTTCTTGCTCTTGCTTGAGTGGCACGAGGGCAGAGAAGTACAGATTGGTGAAAGTCGGATGCTGTTCTGCTAACTGATTAAGCTGTGTAATCAAAACATCTGTGCTGCTTGTGTCAAGAGCAAAGAGCTGCTTATTAAAGTCAATGAGTTCAAACTGCGGCTCAATGTGGGAGACATCAGGAATGTCAAAGTCAGGTTCGTCTCCTCCACAACTTTGTAGCAAGAAAAAGAGTCCAAAAAGAAGGAAAACACAGAAATAGTGTGGCACTTGTTTTGCGCCATGGCGAAATATCATCATATACTTGTACTAGAATTAACCGATTAGAAAGAGTACAAATTCTTAAACGCGAATTTCATGAAAAAACTTATTACCCTAGCATTGATTATTGCTTGTGCTACAAGCAGCCTTCTCGCCCAAAGCGGCCTCAGCGAAGACGGAAAATTCCGCTTCGGTGTACAGACCAGCCCATTCTTCTCATTTATGAGTACCAATGACAACCAAATCGAAAAAGACGGATCAAATATCGGTTTTGATCTTGGTCTGATCGGCGAACTTTATATCTCAGACAACCTTAATTACGCAATCACTTCTGGTTTGTCTTTGACCTTTAATCAAGGTGGCACACTCGTATACACGCGCCCAGGCGTCATTTTCAATGATTCTGAGCTCAATGAAGTGACAGTCGATTCACTTGCAGCTGGCACGAGTGTGACCTACAAACTGCAGTACCTCGAAATCCCATTCGGCTTCAAGATGCGTACTGATGAGTTTGGTGCAGGTGGCGACATTCGTGCCTTTGCCAATCTACCTGTCTTTACGATCGGTATCCCGACACAGTCGCGTGGCGATATCTCTGGCCCAAATGCCGAAGGCTCAAAAGAGAATATCCGTAAAGATATTTTTCCAGTAAGCTTGAGTTGGGGACTTGGCGGTGGAGTTGAGTATCAAGTGACTGATGCTGTTTCGCTCGTCGGTGGTGTTTATTATCAGAGTGGACTACTCGACGTTACAAACAACGATGGCGTCTACACAGATAATGGCGAAGCGATCGATGCCAACAATCGCATCAGCCGTGTGACGATCCGCATCGGCGTGATGTTCTAATTTTATTGAATCCATAATGATGGGCCATCAGTAGCCTCGATTCTCCTAGGAGAATCGAGGCTACTGTCGCTATGCTACGTGGCTCGCTACTCGCTCGGCCTCAGCAAGCTGAGTCTTCGGCTGTGCCTCACCACTTCGCAGCGCTTGTCCGAAAAGTTCTTCCTAAAGAAAAAGTTAAACGAAGCAGGCTTGTTAGGTTAAATCTGCAAACAAATAGTTAAAGAGCTTTTTCAGTAAAAAAATGAATCTACATTTGTTATTGTTTCAAACATTAAAATAAAAACATAATAAATGAGGTTGCTTTACTTTTCATTTCTATTGGTCATGTTTGTATTTCCTGTGTTATTATTTTCTCAGACCAAAAATAGTAAAATAATAATCCCTGATAATATATCGATACGCTTAGATAAAAACAAGGAACATAGCTTAATAGTTGATATCAACTCTTTTTTACAAGAGAAGAATAATACTCTTTTAGAAAGTAGATTGGTGTCAAAAGAAAACTACACTAAATATAAATTTTTCTTTGATGAGTTAAAGTTTATCGAAAACTATGATAAGGTTGAAGACTCAACATTCTATAAGCCTTATCTTAATAATATTGTTCTTCAAGAAGAAAATACTTATTTGATTACTATTTCCTTTAAAGGTATTGATGAAGGCGTAGTCAAAGAGAAGGCTCAGTTTACTTTTGAAGTCATAGATGAAGAAAGAGGGTTTATTTTTAAATGCCCCTTTGAATTCAATACTAAAGATTGGACCACTACTCAAAAAAATGAAATCGCTTTTTTAACCAAAGGAAAATTTAATGATAGTATAGCTGATGTTTTTGTACAACACAATCATTCTTTAGCAGATCTTTTTGAAATCAGCCCTTACAAAATACAATATTATAAATGTAAAAACCTTCAAGAGGCGTATCGGCTTTTTGGTATTGACTATCATGTAGATTTAGTTGGGAGTAAACGTGGGTGTGTAACTATCCCTGATTACGGAATATTTGTATCAGGAACTGATAAAGAAGAGTATTGTCATGATCTTACTCACTATTATTTTGGACTACAAATAGACAAGAATAAAAGAAATTGGACAGCAGAAGAAGGATATAATATAAATTTAACTGACTACTGGGGATATTCGGCGGAAGAGAACTATCGTTTGCTAAGATCATTTTTGGAAAAATCAAAAGCTACTCCATTGGATATTTTTGAAAAGAACAGGATCATGTGGAGGCCAATTCCTACTAAAATGCCTGTGGCTGGAATCATAATGAAAAAGATTGAACGCGAATTCGGAATGAAAGCTGTATTAAAAATTATTTCTTGCGGAAATACTAATGATGACTTCTTCAAGGCTATCGAAAATGTTGCTGGTATTTCTAAGAAAAATTTTAATGAAGTTGTGTTAAAAGAACTTTATTTAGAATAGTAAATAAAAAATCAATTTTAGCAAAGGGATGGGAGTAGCGCGAGGCGTAGCCGAAGCAGACGCCTGAGCGAAGTGAAGGCGGCTAGGTTACCGTACTGCGTACAGCCCGGTGCAGCGCAGCTGCACGCCCCATATCAATTGTATCTTTGAGATATGAACATCGCACTCGCACAACTCGACTTTATCATTGGAGATTTTGATGGCAATTTCTCCAAAATG
>JAHDHF010000218.1 GCA_020631455.1 Saprospiraceae bacterium | reverse complement strand
ATTAAAATAATTCTGGCTTGTCAGATTCTTTTGGAGCTGAGCTGCCTTGCTTGAAATCGATGATATTGCCCATGTTGTAGCAGCTACGGCAGCGCGGCTCGTAGGCTTCTTTTTCTCCGAGGAGGACTTGGCTCTCATCCAGGCTAAAGCGATACGAATGAGTCGCGAGATTGCCACAATGCGAGCAGATCGCATGAACCTTGGTGATATACTCTGCAACAGCGAGTAGCCCTGGCATCGGGCCAAATGGCTTGCCGAGATAATCCATGTCTAGCCCTGCGACGATGACGCGAACGCCTTTTTCTGCTATACGCTGAGCTGTGTCTACTAGTGAAAGATCAAAAAACTGCGCCTCGTCAATACCGAGCACATCGATATCAGTAGCGAGATCGAGCAGCTCCTGTGCCGTACGAACTGGTGTCGAAAGAATGGCTTCGCCATCATGCGAGACAACACTTGTACGATCGTAGCGCGTGTCGATCATCGGCTTGGCAACTTCGATTTTTTGGCGCGCGAACTTGGCTCGCCTCAAACGTCTGATCAATTCTTCGGTCTTGCCGCTAAACATACTTCCGCAGATGACTTCGATCCAGCCGCTGCGCTGTCCTTTAAAATGGGGCTCCAAAAACATGATGCCCAAAGTACATCGCTTGGCTCAAATTGTGCAGCCTCACGATGTTGATTTACTTTGTGCTTTCAAATTTCTTCTATTGAAGGCAGTGTTTTGATTATGGATTCTACTAAAGCAGATATTTTACTCAGCCAGCTTCGAGCTTTGCACAAGCAATACTATACTGATGGGCAGCAAAACGAAGTGAATAAACTCGCACTTGCAGATGTGGTCAAGCGCTACACCATTCTCTTAGAGCATACAAGTCCTGTCGCAGAGCAAACACTAGAAGCTGAGTCTGAAATCGAAGAACAAGTAAAGGAGCAGATTACGGCTCCTATCGTCGAAGAAATTGTAGAAGCGACCGCTCCTGCTCCAGTCAAAGAAGTTGTCGAAAAAATCGCCGCTCCTGAGCCGCAGCCTAAAGAAGAAATCACTCCTAAGCCTGAGCCTCAAAAGACTGTTCGTAAAATACCGGCAGACATGCAGCGCTTATTTAAGCAAGCTGAGTCGAAAGAGATTTCATTTCAACTCGCGAATCAGCCAATTAATAATCTCGGACTCGCCATGTCAATTAATGAACGGCAGCTTACTATACAAGAGCTCTTTGGTGGCGATGTCAACGCATTTGATCGTGCAATCCGAGAACTTGATTCTGCTCCAAATTTTGAAGCAGCTCAAACTTTTTTACTCGATCATATCATTGATCACTATAATTGGAATACTGACGCGCTGCACAAAAAAGCGCAAATCTTTATTCAACTTGTCAAGCGCCGTCATCCTGCATCTTGAATTCTCTGAAAGACATACGCGAAAGCTTTACTGAGCAAAACATCATCGTCATTGGCGATACAATTTTGGATCGGTATTTCTATGGCCGAGCTGATCGTATCAGCCCAGAAGCGCCTGTGCCAGTATTTGATCTCAACAAGCAGCAAGTTTGCCTTGGCGGAGCAGCCAATGTCGCACTCAATGTGCATCACTTGTCTGCTTCGGCTCATCTCATCACAGTAGTTGGTGATGATCACCATGCAAGTTCTTTAAAAGAATTACTTGCAGAACATAATTTATCTACTACTGGATTAATTACTGATAAAAGTCGCTGCACGACTGTCAAAACTCGACTCTACGCTCAAGGACAACAACTCATCAGAGTAGATGAAGAACGTCGTCATCTGATCTCTGAAGAAATAGAAAATCTAATAGTACAAGCATTAGAAATAGAATTAAAACGCGCGCCACATTCGAGCATTATTCTGCAAGATTATAATAAAGGTGTTTTGACGAAGTCTTTAATTCATTCAATCATTAATATTTCTCAATCGTATCAATCAAAGGTATTTGTTGATCCGAAGCATTCTAATTTTTGGGAATACGAAAATGTATTTTTATTTAAGCCAAATCTCAAAGAATTTGAAGATGCAATTTTAATTAAACAAGACCTTCAATCTCTAGAAGCTCTCATACAAGCTGCCGAGAAATTAAAATCAAAAATGAGTGTCCGATCACTCGTTGTGACTCTCGGATCAAAAGGCATTTTTATTTCGACTCCAGAAATAAATAAAATTATCCCGACGCAGCCGCGGAGCATAGCTGATGTGTGTGGTGCTGGCGACTCGGTCATCTCCACTCTGGCTGTGGCCTTGAGTGCTGGGATTCCTGCTATTAATGCTGCAACACTCGCTAATCTTGCTGGCGGTCAAGTCTGTGAGCATCTAGGCGTTGTGCCTGTTCAGTTGGAGCAGTTGCTTGAAGAATGGGAATTGCTTTCAAAGAATTATTAAATCGTTATTTTTTTTAATAGTTGGGGCTGCCCTCGCTACGCGAGGTCGGGCTATGCGGCAGTACGGTAACCTAGCTTTCATTTTAATAGCACGGGGCTTAAGCCCCGTGCTATTAAAATGAAATCCGCTTGCAAGCAAGCGCTGCCTTCTATCCCTCAGCCGTCTTTTTTTGGTCATTCTGAAGGGCGAATGCGATCGAAGAATCTCTTTTGTTGAGATAATTAAAAGAAAATCTCAAAATAGAGATGCTTCATTGCATTCAGCATGACAAAAGAAAAAGAGTTTTTTCTTTTGTGAAAAAAGTGTAAATGTCTAATACTAATAAAAGATAAATCAGCTATGGACAAGCGCTGCGAAGTGGT
>JAHDHF010000217.1 GCA_020631455.1 Saprospiraceae bacterium | reverse complement strand
AGTTCTTTGAGATGTGTTAATGAGTAGCTCACGCGTCAGTATATGTGATTCGTGGTAGAATAAAGTTGTAAAGCGCATCGACGCATTCGTCGAGCGATTGCTTACCAGACTCTACACGTAGAGCTGGGTTTTGTGGTTCTTCGTAAGGTGCGCTCACACCTGTAAATGTTGGAATTTCACCAGAGCGCGCTTTTTTGTAGAGACCTTTGACATCACGATCTTCGCAGACGTCGAGTGAAGCCGCTACGTAGATTTCGTTAAAATCATCGCCAATGATCCCTGCTGCTTGCTCACGCATTGCTAGAGTTGGACTAATGAATGAGCACAATGTCACAAGGCCGTTATTCGCAAAAAGCTTAGCGACTTCGGCTATACGTCTGATATTTTCTTTGCGATCTTCAGCAGCAAATGTGAGATCAGCATTAAGTCCTGCGCGCACATTATCGCCATCGAGTACCATCGTCTTGAAGCCAGCGTCGTAGAGCTTTGCTTCTAGGTGTTGGGCGATTGTGCTTTTGCCTGAGCCGCTGAGACCCGTCATCCACAAGACGATACCATGCTGATTAAGAAGTTTTTCTCTGGCATCGCGCTGCTTAAGCCGATCGCTAATAGGGAAAATATGATCTGAAACTGGTGCCATAATCGACGCGCAAAGGTACTATTATTTGACCATGTAGTTAAACTCGATTAAAAGATTGACATTTGCACTTTCAAATTGACTCACATGATCGATCAATCAAAAGAAGAAATTGCACAAAGCAAACCTCGTGAATCCCACCTTAGGAGTATTTTGAAAGGTATTACTTGGCGGATTGTAGCTACATGTACAATCATCGCGATTGTGTATTTCAAAACTGGAAATATTCAGGGTGCACTTGAGATCGGTGCAATTGAATTTTTCATCAAGTTTGCTCTTTATTATATGCATGAACGTGCTTGGCAAATGGCACCTCGTGGTACAATTAGAAAACTAACAGGAAAGAACTAACTATGAATTTTGAATACTTAATCAAAGAATTGCAAATCATCGCGAAGGAAGCTGGTGAAGCAATTCTTGAAATCTATAATCAGCCTGGCGACGTAGAGGTTGATTATAAATCTGATGACTCACCACTCACGAAAGCTGATGCAGCTGCGAATGCTGTGATTGTCAAAGGGCTGAAGAGTCTCAAGGAACAATATCCGATTCTCTCTGAAGAAAGCAAGGCAACTGACTACGCTGAGCGCAAGTCTTGGCAGACATTCTGGCTTGTCGATCCGCTAGACGGGACGAAGGAATTTATTAAGCGCAATGGCGAGTTTACTGTCAATATCGCGCTCGTCGATGGATCTAGATCTGTGCTTGGCGTCGTCTACGCGCCTGTGACTAAGGAGATGTTTTTTGCTGCAAAGGGTCTAGGAGCGACGGCTGTCAGAAATGGCGAATCAAAATCTCTAACTGCTCCTGTATACAGATCATCGGATACTGGACTGCGGATGGTGACGTCGCGCTCGCATCTTAATGAAACGACGGCTGCATTCTTAGCAAAATATACTGAGCCGCAAACGGTAGCCAAAGGCAGTTCATTTAAGTTCTTGATGATCGCTGATGGTCAAGCAGAAATCTATCCTCGTCTCGCACCAACCATGGAATGGGACACTGGCGCTGCTCAAATCATTCTCGAAGAGGCCGGCGGCGCTGTCCTCAATCACGAAACTGGCAAGCCGCTGGAATACAATAAAGATTCGCTCGTTAATCCGCACTTTGTAGCAAAAGGGCGAGAACTGGCTTAATCTCTTAAGCTGCCTTCACTCCTACTGGCTCAAGGATAGTAGGCAGTGCGCAGCAGACGCAAAAAAGGAAAGCTGCTTGGAATGAATTCCAAGCAGCTTTCCTTTTTTGTGGCCGAGCGATCAGCGAGCTGCCGAATAGCCTGACGCGAACGAAGTGAAGCGGGAGCCCTAAGTCATTCTTCTACAAATATGCGTTGTATGCTTTTTTGAGATTGTCAGCTATCATCTCGGCTGGACGGCCTTCGATGTGATGACGCTCAAGCATGTGTACAAGCTTGCCGTCTTTGAAGAGAGCAATCGATGGCGATGACGGCGGATATGGCACCATCATATCGCGTGCCTTGTCAGTTGCTTCGCGATTGACGCCCGCAAAAACAGTCATCAGCTTAGCTGGCGACTTATCATTGAGAATCGACATCATCGCGCCAGGACGCGCATTGGCTGCTGCGCAACCGCAAACTGAATTGACGACGACGAGAACGCTATCTGGTGATTCGTTAAAGATCGCTTCTACTCGATCAGCTGTTTCGACATTTTCGAAACCTTTGTCTACAAGCTCTTGCGCCATCGGCGCTGTCAAATGTGGTGGATACATACTCATAATTTATTGTCGCAAACGTAAGATTCGTTTGTTTTATGTTGAAACACAAAAGTACGGCTGCTAGTTCGAGATCTTAAATTTAGCTATTGAGCGACTGCCATAATTCGTTACGAGGAGTTCACCGTCCTTGATAATCAAGTCAGTTGGTTTGTCGAGATGTTTGAGGATTTTGACAAGCAAGTTTCCATTGTGATCATACCCAAAGACTCGATCGTTTTCGAAGTCTGTAATAAAAACGTATTCAGAAGTCGCATAAATACCTGTTGCGGCATTCATGTTTTCTTCTTCGCCAATAATTGCAATTGACTCTCCGTTTGTATTAAAAATTTGGATTCGATTATTGTATGCGTCTGCTACAAAAATACGGTCACCAATGATTTGCACATC
>JAHDHF010000216.1 GCA_020631455.1 Saprospiraceae bacterium | reverse complement strand
TGGACAAGCGCTGCGAAGTGGTGGCTCTGCCAGATGCGAGTGCGCATAGCACGAGCAGCCGAGCGAATAGCGAGCCACTAAGCATAGCGACCGCGCAAGCGTAGCGTAGCGCGGATGGCCCAAAAAATCAAACATCGATATGACGCTGAGAGCGGCTACATTTGCGGCGTGAAAACTGCAACAACAGCGCTGCCCGTCATGGAGCAATTTGATACAGTGCAAGGCGAAGGCGCTTACACAGGTCAAGCTGCGTATTTCATTCGCCTTGGTGGCTGTGATGTAGGCTGTCCTTGGTGTGATGTCAAAGAATCTTGGGATGCTGAGGCTCACCAACTTACAGAAATTTCAGACTTGAAGATTCGGGCAAAAGAAAGTTACGCTGAAATTGTGGTCATTACTGGAGGCGAGCCATTGTTGTATGAGCTTACAGAATTAACATCTGAGCTTCAGAATGCTGGCAAACGAACGCATATTGAAACAAGCGGTGCGCATCCGACGTCTGGCTCTTGGGATTGGTATTGCTTGAGTCCGAAGAAGTTTAAACCTGCGCTGCCAGACTCTTATGAAGCAGCTGATGAACTTAAAATCATCATTTTCAATAAGCATGATTTTGCTTGGGCAGAAGAACACGCTGCTCGTGTCTCACCTACTTGCAAGCTCTATTTGCAGCCAGAATGGAGCAAACGCAACGATATGATTCCGCTGATTACGGATTATGTGATGAAGAATCCAAAATGGTCGATCAGCTTGCAGACGCATAAGTATCTTGGGATTCCGTAGCGATTGATGCAACTTGGAACACCATTTGACTTTATGTACACATGAGAATTTTCTTGATCACTTTCTTAGGATGTTTTGTATTCGTCAGCCTCTTTGCTCAAGACTACAAAACGAAAAAAACGGCTCATTCGAAAGCTGTGAAATCGTACACCGCTGGAATGCAGAAGGCGAATTTCGAGCAGTTCAATGAAGCAATAACCGAATTTGACAAAGCAATCAAGAAAGAGCCAACCTTTGTCGATGCGATTATCATGCGTGCGGACTGCTATGGCGCACTTGGCAAAATTGATCAAGCAGTCTCTGGATTTGAGCATTTCCTTGAGCTAGCACCAGAATACAAGCCTAAAGCTTGGTATTCACTCGCGATGCTGCAATATCGACACGAGCGATACGCTGATTCGAAGAAAAACATGGAGCGCTTCCTTCAATTTGAACAACGCAATCCGAAACTGAAAGCTAAAGCAGAACGCTATCTCGCCTACTCAACGTTTGCTGCCAATGCTGTTGCCAATCCTGTCCCTTTTGAACCAAAATCACTCGGACCGAATGTCAATACAAACCGTAATGAATACCTTCCTGCGCTTTCAGCTGATGGAAGTACAATGATTTACACTGTTCGCATTGGTCGACAAGAAGATTTCTTCTATAGCCAAAATATTGATGGTATTTGGCAGAAAGGCGTCCCAATCGGCAAACCAATCAACACAAGCGACAACGAAGGCGCACATTCGGTCATGCCTGATGGCAATACGATTTACTTTACCGCTTGCAATCGTCGCGACGGCTACGGCAGCTGCGATATTTACGTCACGACATTTGATAAGCGCAAAGGCTGGACGACGCCCGAACTCATCGACGCGCCTGTCAGCAGTCGTGCATGGGAAAGCCAACCTTCGCTCTCTCCAGATGGGCAAGCGATTTACCTTACAACAAATCGTCCTGGCGGCGCTGGAGGCAAAGACATTTGGGTGATTACCAAGAACAAGAAAGGCGTTTGGGCAAAACCAACGCCTCTTCCCGATAACGTTAATACTGTCTACGATGAACAAGGGCCATTTATGCATCCCGATGGCAAGACTTTGTACTTCACGAGCAATGGTCATCCAGGCATGGGCGGCATGGACTTGTACATGACACGCAAGCAAGATGACGGTAGCTGGAGCGATCCGATCAATCTGGGCTACCCAATCAATACTCGCAACAACGAAGGCAGCTTGTTTGTCGCTCGCGATGGTGTTACAGCATTTTTTGATTCAGATCGTGATCAGAAAGGCAATATTGATCTCTACACGTTTGAACTGCATGAAGCTGTCCGCCCACAAGCCAGCACATTTGTCAAAGCAACGGTCATTGATGCTGCTACAAAACAACCACTTCAAGCAAAAGTCAATTTTGTCAATCTTACCCGCGAGCGAGAACACTCGTCGATTGTTACCAACCAAGACGGCGAATTTTTCTCAATGTTGCCGATCGGTGCGAGCTACAGTCTCAACGTCTCGCAAAATGGCTATCTCTTTTACTCAGACAATTTCACTCTTGATAGCGCAAGCACTCAGGATAAACCATTCGAATTGACGATCGCGCTTACACCTCTTCCAGTTGCTGTTTTGAATGATCCGCCAAAGAGCACTCCGAGTGCTCCACGCCCAGTCAAGAATACGCCGATCGTCCTTAAAAATGTATTTTTTGAAACAGGTTCTGCCGCACTCAAAAGCAGTTCAACGACGGAACTCAACTCTCTCGTCAACTTGCTAAACGAATATCCGGCGCTCAAAATCCGCATCAACGGGCACACAGATAATATTGGCTCAGATACAGATAATCTACGCCTCTCTCAGCAGCGCGCCGATGCCGTAAAAGCCTACTTAACTCAAGAAGGCATCGCAAGCAGCCGCTTACTGACAAAAGGCTTCGGCGAGTCTAAACCTGTAGCCGATAACGATACTCAAGGAGGCAGAAAAACCAATCGCCGTACTGAGTTTGAAGTCATTCAATAA
>JAHDHF010000050.1 GCA_020631455.1 Saprospiraceae bacterium | reverse complement strand
CTTGATCTGCTCAAAGGTGTCTACAATCGCATCGTCAAGCAATACACGAAGAAGCCGCTTTCATTTAAGCTGACAACGTATGTCGAGAGCCCATTTGGTACTGGACTCGGGACAAGCTCTACTGTCACAGTCGCGATCCTTGGCGCGTTTGCTGAGTGGTTGAACATTCCGCTCGGCGAATATGATATGGCGCAGCTCGCGTATGAGATTGAGCGTGTCGATCTCGGTATGGCTGGCGGTAAGCAAGATCAATATGCAGCGACGTTTGGCGGCTTCAATTTTATGGAGTTTTACGCTGATGATAAGGTTATCGTTAATCCGCTTCGTATTAAGCAAGATCGACTATCCGAACTTGAATCAACGATTCTCTTGTACTACACTGGGACGAGTCGCTTGTCTTCGAAAATCATCGAGGGGCAGTCATCAAACTTTGAAGCCAAGAAAAATAAATCAGTCGAAGCGGCTCACAAACTCAAAGAGCAGGCATTCTTAATGAAGGAAGCGCTACTGACAGGCAAGCTTGACGAAATCGGGCATCTACTTGATTTTGGTTGGACATTTAAGAAGCAAACTGCAGGTGGCGTTACAAATCCTCAAATAGATGAAATCTACGAAGTAGCTCGAGCAAGCGGCATCACTGGAGGCAAGATCAGTGGAGCTGGCGGCGGCGGCTACATGATGTTTTATGCGCCAGGTACAGAACGCTATCGTGCAATGAATGCTTTAAGAAAGTTTGGTGGCGAGTTGAGAAGGTTTAACTTCGAGCAAGACGGACTCCGAACTTGGAAAAGCAAATAATGAATTTAAAGGAAACGATTTATCAGAGTATTGATGTCAAGCAGAAGATCGCTGGCGATCCTCGATTTCTAGAGCAGATCGAGGATATTATTGAACTCGTCACAGAAGCTTTTCGAGCAGACAAAAAAGTTTTTTTCTGTGGTAATGGCGGTAGCGCTGCCGACTCGCAGCATTTGGCAGCAGAATTTAGTGGCCGTTTTTATACAGATCGCGAACCGCTGTTTAGCGAAGCACTTCACGTTAATACCTCGTACATCACAGCCGTAGCAAATGATTACAGCTATGATGAGATTTATTCGCGTCTTGTCAAAGCGAAGTGCCGCAAGGGCGATATTCTTTTTGGACTCTCGACGAGCGGCAATAGTGGCAATATAGTCAAGGCTTTTGAGCAAGCACGAAAACAAGGTGCAATTACAATAGGCATGACAGGCGAGACTGGCGGTAAATTGAAGGATTTTTCTGATAAACTAGTTAATGTTCCCTCGATAGATACGCCGCGTATCCAAGAAGCGCATATGCTAATCGGCCATTGTATCTGCCAAGGCGTCGAAGAAAATCTCTTTGGAGAAAAATAGATCACTATGCCCCACACAGCGATTATTTTGGCAGGAGGATTTGGTACGCGGCTTCAGTCAGAAGTTGCTGATGTGCCAAAGCCATTAGCACCGATTGGTGATATTCCATTTTTAGATTATCTGCTTGATTATGCTCAGGCAAATGTGATTACGCATGTCATTCTGGCTGTCAGCTATAAGCGTGAATTAATAGAAACGCGCTATAAAAATAAATACAAACATATTGAGATTTCGTACTCGGTAGAGGACGAACCACTTGGTACAGGAGGAGCGATATATCAAGCGATGCAGCTTGTCGATGAAGATGAATGTTGGATCTTAAATGGTGATTCATTTTTTGATGTCAATCTTACAACTGTCAAACAATTTCATAAATTGACGAAAGCAGATGCTACGATTTCATTAAAACGAATGCGCGATTTTGATCGCTACGGCACGGTCAAAATTGATAAAAACGCACGCGTTACATCATTTGAGGAAAAACAGCCAACAAACGATGGGCTCATTAATGGCGGTATTTATTTAATGCCAAAATATCTCATTGAAAAAATCCCCACACCAAGTCAAAAATTTTCACTTGAGCAAGATATTCTCGCGAAGCATTTTGATGACTTGCATGTAAGCGGCTATCAATCGACTGGATATTTTATTGATATCGGAATACCAGAAGATTATGCCCGCGCTCAAATTGAGCTTCCTCGTTTAATTATTGCTTAATGAATCAGATTTACCTCATTGGAATGCCGCTTTCGGGTAAATCAACAATAAGTCATCATTTGGCTGCTTTGTTACAATTGCCAGTAGTCGATTGTGATCAATTGATTCAATTAAGAGTAGAGAAAAAAATACCAGATATTTTTAATCAGCAAGGTGAGGCAGCTTTTCGAAAAATTGAGACACAAGTATTAAAAACAATTCAAGGCCCTTGCATAGTCAGTACGGGTGGGGGAGTCGTGACTCAATATCAAAATATTGATATCATGCAAAAAAGAGGTGTCGTTATTTATTTAGAAATAAATGCCGAAACTGCTCAATCAAGAATGAAGTCAAGTATCGAAGAGCGGCCTTTACTTCAAGGGGATAAATCTTGGTTGCATTTATTTCAGAAGCGTAAGAAATTATATGAAGACGCAGCTGATTATACAATAGAAGCAAATCAAGCACCTAAAATAGTCGCAGGAGAAATACATACTTGGTTGCAATCACAAACGTGAAACAAATACTTGTCATACAAACGGCTTTTATAGGAGATGCAATTTTAATTACATCTTTACTTGAAAGTATTCATGCAGCGCATCCGACTTGGAAAATTGATCTTCTCGTACGAAAAGGGAATGAACAATTATTTTATTCTCATCCGTTTGTTCGTGAAGTTTTGATTTGGGATAAAGAACGAGCTAAATATGAATCTTTGGGGAAATTGTTGCTGCGCATTCGCTCGAAATCGTATCATGCAATTTTGAATGCACAACGATATGGTGCGACAGGATTATTAACCGCGTTTGGAAAATCAACATTAAAAATAGGTTTTTCTAAAAATCCGTTTTCGTTTTTATTTACGCATCAGCGGCAACACGCAATCGGAAATGGTTTGCATGAAATTGAGCGGAATTTTAAGCTTGCTCTGCCGCTTGGGAATATCGAATTAAAAATGCCGAAATTATATCCAAGTGAAGAGCAAAAAAAAATAGCTTTAGAGCTTGTACACGCAGAACAATATATTTGTATTGCACCTGCTTCAGTTTGGTTTACAAAGCAATATCCAGTTGATAAATGGATTTCGTTTATTCAGAAATTGCCTCAGGAATTGCACATCGTGCTGCTTGGTGCACCATCAGATAAAATGACGTGCAAAAATATTCAAAAAAAATGTCCTAATCATAGTGTTCAAAATTTAGCTGGAAAATGTGATTTATTGACGTCGGCTGCAATTATGGAAAATGCGAACATGAATTATGTCAATGATTCGGCGCCACTTCATTTATGCTCAGCGATGGATGCGCCAGTGACTGCTATTTTTTGCAGTACAGTACCTAGTTTCGGTTTTACGCCCTTGTCACAAAATCAATTCATAATAGAAACTCATCAACCACTCGATTGTCGACCATGCGGTATTCACGGCAAGCGCGGATGCCACAAGACGACCTTTGATTGTGCGCGTTCTATTACTGATGAGCAATTACTTGATTGTTTGTAGTAGTTTTTTTATGGGCCATCCTTTCTTTTATTCTAGTGAATGTTCACTAGAATAAAAGAAAGGTCACTATGCTTCGTGGCTCGCTATTCGCTCGGCCGCTTCGCGTCTAGCCTTTCCTCCTGAGTAGTCGGGACGGCTACCACTTCGCAGCGCTTGTCCAGATATTGGCATAGGGATAGGAGCAGCGCGACCGAAGGGAGCGGCCGCCGAGCGGAGCGAAGGCGGCTAGGCTACCGTACTGCGTATAGCCCGCCGCTGCGTAGCAGCGGATGCCCCCACTATTCAAGCTCGCATAAAAGGGTAAAGGTATTTGTTGGAAAACTAAAATTTTTGGCGTTGAATTTTTTGCCTTGACTCAAATACGCTTACTTTCATGCAGGAATCATGTTAAAGGAAGAACTTTGACTATTGTGCTCATCATTAAACCTCTCGTTCTGTGTTTCAGTACATTGCTAAACGCATACTGATTTTTATACCGACGCTTTTGATTATCTCTTTGATGATCTTTATGCTCAGTGTGTTTGCTCCTGGAGATCCAGTATTACTCGCTTTGTCTGGTCAAACAGGGCCTTCAGGAAATTTGCCTGACAAACAAGCGAGTGAAAAGGGCTACATCGACATGCGCAAAAAGTTGAATCGTCATTTGCCGACATTCTACTTTGCGATGGCAGCACAGTCACAGCCAGATACATTTTATCGGATCGTCAAGAAGCAGCACCGCTCGACACTTGGTCGCTTGATCGATGCTCATGGCAACTGGCCTGAGATTCAGGAATATTACAATACGGTTCGTGATTTTGATTTCTCGATTCAGGATGTTCCGCAAAATGATAATACGCTGCCAGCTTTGATTCAGTTGAGTACACTTTCGACGGATTTGCTCGGTGAATATGAAGACGGACAAATACGCCGTGTTATCAATGAGATAGATGCTACAATTCAAGAAGATCCAGGGATGATCGTCTTGCAGCCTAAATTGACTGCTGTCAAAAAGCGCTATAATGCTGTTTTATCTGAGCGTACGCCAGCTAAAAACTTTATTCCCGCCTTTCACTGGTTTGGTACTAAAAATCAATATCACAGATGGCTGGTAGGTGATCGCCCCTTGAGCTACAAAAGTGATCTTGTCAAAAAAGAAGAAGTTGAGTTTGGCGGCACAGAGATGGCTAACATCGTGATACCTGATACTGGCTTTTATCGCTTGTCATTTACCGTCGATCCTGATGATGTCAACACTGATGTCGAATCTGCCGATGTGCTCCGAATGCGCATCGATGGCCGCAGCCGTATGAGCTACACGCTCAAGGAGCTTCGTGAAGCTGATTATTCAATCAACGAAGTCAAAGCATTTGATGGCAGCTCTGAAATTGCGCTCCTCAATTCAAATATGAAGTCCGGTACTGGAACGACATTTAAAGTTGAGCATCTTCCTACATACAGTCCATATCACAGCGGCGGATTTTTAAGAATGGACTTTGGAGACTCCTATACTGCAAAGCGGCCTGTGATCGACTTGATTAAGGAGTCGATTCTCTGGACAATGTTGCTCAGCTTCTTGTCTGTTTTGATTACGTATTTGGTGAGTTTACCGCTAGGTGTTTTCTCTGCACGCATGAATCGAGGAGAAGGAAAATATCCGCTCATTCCATTCGTCAATAAAGTACCTGTGGTACGAAACATCGCAGGCTTTTTTAGGAATGCGCTCTACTGGGTAGCAGGAGCTATTGCGACTGTCATCAGTAAAATATCGAGACGTGATGTTGAGCGAAATACCTTGATCGATAGCATCATTACGACGATTTTATTTATTTTATTTTCGCTGCCGAGCTTTTGGGTTGCGACGTTGCTCATCATTTTCTTGGGCGATCCTGACTACGCAGATTGGCGGACATTCAGCATTTTTGGAAATGAATTTTCATTGAGCTTCCCGACTAAAGGAGTCGGTCGAGTCGATCCTGGAATGGGCTGGTGGGAGATTATCACACTACGTGCGAAGCACTTAGCTCTGCCATTATTCTGTTGGACGTATGCAAGTTTTGCATTCTTAAGCCGCCAAATGCGTGGTGGTATGTTGAGTGTTTTGCGTCAGGATTTTATCCGTACAGCACGCGCCAAAGGTGTCGAAGCAGAATCAGTCATTTGGAAACATACATTCCGTAATTCATTGCTTCCAATCATCACCCTTTTTGCAAATGTTTTCCCACGTATGATCGCTGGGTCTATTGTCATCGAGTTGATCTTTACGATCCCTGGGATGGGCTACACGCTTTACGGAGGTATTTTATCACAAGATTATCCTCTCGTATTTACGATTGTGTTGATGTCAGCTGTCTTGACAATGATCGGTTACTTGGTAGCTGATATTTTGTACGCGGTTGTTGATCCTCGTATTACTTACAAATAATAGTTTTTCTTCACTTGATATAGATTCCACTCGTGGCAGCCAACACTCAAACACAAGCAGCACCGCAAGCGACTCAACAAAAAGAGCTGAAGCAAGACTATTGGTCATACGTTAAGCGGCAGTTCAAGAAAAATAAACGTGCTTTATTTTCATTTTACTTCATTGGTTTTCTAGCACTTATTGCAATTTTCGCTGACTTCCTCGCGAATGAAAAACCAATTGTAGCCAAGTATGAGGGCTCCGTTCATTTTCCAATCTTTCAAAGCTATCTCGTCGATTGGGGAATAGCAGATTATCCAGAGGCATTTAAAGATGTCATCAGCTACAAAGATTTGGATTATGATTGGTCGATTTGGCCGCTGATTCCATACTTGCCGAGCAATATTGATCAAAATAACCTTTATACAGGTCCAACACATAACCAGACATTTAAATGCATGGTCAATCGTGACGGAATGATGGTCGAAGATCCTTCCGGGAGCAACTGCGACAAGAAGGAGGTCAAAATGCAGACGCCTAATTATAAGCCCAACATGTCTAATGAAGAAATGGAGGCATATTTTAAGTCGCAGGAATACTCAAAATGGCGGCACTGGATGGGCACTGATGATAAAGGGCGTGATGTTGCAGCTGGCATGATCTACGGTACACGAACAGCCTTCTTAGTAGGTATTGTATCGATGAGTATTGCTTTTTTCATTGGTTTGATTTTCGGCTCACTCGCTGGCTACTTTGGTGATACAGAATTGCGCGTATCCCGTATTCGATTGATATTGGTCATTTTCTCCATTCCATTTGCCTTGTTTTATGGTTTTTTGACACGCGGATATATTATTGGAGATGCATTCGCTGAAGGCCTTGGCGGAGTGTGGCAGCTGTTAATCAGCGGGCTCATTTTCATTGGAATCATCGCACTGGCTGCACTAATCGCAGTACCACTCAAGAAAATTCCATTCCTCGGAAAGAAAGTCACAGTCCCAATGGACATACTCGTTACGAGATTTATCGAGATTATTGTTTCAATACCAACATTGATTTTGATTCTTGCAGTTGTTGCATTCCTCGAGCCGAGCATCTTTAATGTCATGGCTGTAATCGGGATGACAGGCTGGACAGGAATTGCACGATTCATACGTGCAGAGTTGCTCCGTGTACGCCGACTCGAATACATGGAAGCAGCTAAGGCACTTGGCTATTCGCGCTTGCGAAGTATATTAAAACATGCTGTTCCAAATGCGCTTTCGCCTGTATTTATTGCGCTGGCATTCGGTATTGCTGGTGCGATTTTGATCGAATCGTTTTTGTCATTCTTGGGTATTGGTGTCCCAGCAGAGATGTTGACTTGGGGCAAGCTGCTTTCGATCTCACGCTCTTCATCAGCTGCTTGGTGGCTTGCCATTTTCCCTGGCTTTGCAATCTTCTTGACAGTGACTCTCTTTAACCTCGTAGGAGAAGGCTTGACCGATGCACTTGACCCGCGCTTGAAGCAGTAGGAACTCAATCTCAATTGACTTCGTTAGATGAGTATAATGACAGCGAATATCAAATCTCAGATCAACCAAGTTCTTGATACACTTTCTCAAGAACAACTCGAGCAAGTTCTCCAAACTGTAACTGGTTTGAAGGAAGAAAAGATGTCCGATTCTTTTATAAATGAGAATCTAAAGAAGATCATGAATGATAATGATCAGTTGCTGCATAATTTAGCTCAATGATTTCCGTAAATCAAGCCTTAAGCATTCATGAAATCTTAGTAGAAAGATATGGTGGGGCTCAAGGAATAAGGGACACAAGTGCTTTAGAATCAGCTCTTGCAAGACCTTTCTCAACGTTTGATGGAATTGATTTGTATGAATCAGTTTTTGAGAAAGCTGCAGCTCTAATCGAAAGTATACTTATCAATCATCCTTTCATGGATGGAAATAAGCGAACAGGTTATGCAATAATGCAGCTTGTACTGATGAGCGAATCATTCTATGTGCAAAAAACAATGTCCGTCCAATACGACTTCGTTATCTCAATTGCTTCAGGACAACTCAAGTACGAAGGCATTGTCGAATGGCTCAAAACCAATGCGACTCCGCTCTAGAGATTAGCTCCGCTTCTCGATTCCTTTTTTTGCGTGAGCGACTTTGTCTACTTCGAGTTTGGAGATGATCTCATACATGATCTCAGTCGTACCGCCGCCGATGCTAAAAAGGCGAAGGTCGCGATACGTCCGCGCAAGACCGTATTCTTCCATAAAGCCATTTCCGCCATGCAGCTGCATGGCGTCATAGACGATGCGTTGCGCTTCTTCACCTACAAAAGCTTTTGCTTTAGAGACAAGACCAATCGCAGCAGGACCTTCAGCCATAAAGCCCTCTACAGCGCGAAGCGACATCGACAAGCAAGCCTCTACACGACAAGCCATATTCGCAAGCTTGTGTCGCACAGCCTGAAAACCAGCGATCGGACGACCAAATGCCATACGCTCTTGCGTGTACGCAAGCGCTTTTTCATACGCCCATTCAGCAGCATACGCGCCCATAGCCGCACCGATGAGTCGCTCCTCTTGGAGATTGCTCATGATGTAGTAAAATCCATTGTGCGGATGCCCGAGCACAGCACTTTTTGGTACACGACAATTATCAAAAAATAATTCAGCCGTATCGCTCGTGTGCATACCGAGCTTGCCAGTCATCGCTTGTGCAGAGAATCCTGGCGTCGTCGTATCAAACAAAAACAAGGTAAAATCATGTCCTTCGCCTGTGCGTGTCACGAGCATAATGACATCAGCCATCGTACCATTTGTGATCCAACATTTGCTGCCATTGATGACATATTCATCTCCATCGAGGACAGCTGTCGTTGTGATACCGCCGACGTCGCTGCCAGCTCCAGGCTCAGTAATGCCAAGCGAACAAATCTTATCTCCAGAGATGATTGGCTTCAGCCATTGCTCTTTTTGCTCATCCGTCCCGAGCGCATTGATGAGCGGCGGCGCGAGATACGTATTCGCGTACCACGAGAGCTGAAGGCCGCCTACATTGGCACGCGCAAGCTCGCGCGCAATGACGATGGCAGCCCACATATCCATTCCACTGCCGCCGAGCTCTTCGGCATACGTTGCTCCAGTGTAGCCTTGCTCACCGAAGAGCTTAAATATATGCTTCGGACAGACATGATCACGCTCCCATTCATCAACATATGGAGTAATATGTTCAGCTATAGTTGCGCGCACAGACTCGCGGAGCATCTCATGATCTTCAGTAAACGGGTTGTAAGCCATAGTCAGTTTTTCGAGCCGCTAAAGTACAAGCCAAGAATTCAATCTCAATCACGCATATTTCACTAAGCATCAGATCGAACATAAAGATGTGGGGCTGCCCGCAGCTTCATCTTCATTTCGCTGCGGTCGGGCTGTCCGGCACTCTCACCGAGCTTCTATCGTCGCTCGGAGTTCAGACAACACCTTCCATCCCTCAGCCATTTTAAGCTTGAAGGGCTGATATGATTCTAGTTTTAAGGATTATAAACGAACAGAACCCCGAAGGGGTGAAAGTTGTCACACTCAGATTGGACAAGCGCTGCGAAGTGGTGCGACTGTAAGGAGCAGATGCCGCAGGCAGCCGAGCGAATAGCGAGCCACGAAGCACAGCGACCTTTTTCTATTTCGTTTTCTAAAAAAGTCAATTTAAGTCCTTCCATTTTTAAGAGAAGGATTTAGGAAGAGATAAACGAAATAGAAAAAGGATGGCCCATAATCATTGAGCGTGTCAAAAACTTTCGTCGTGAAAACGTCGTTAGATAAGTGCTCCGACAGAGAAGTCAACACGATCAAGACCAAAGCACGATCTTTGCTACTTGATGTGAGAATGAATTTGCCCATGATACAACGCTTGATATTATTGGTTTGCTTGTGTGTGATGAGTGTTGCTGCGTGGGCGACGCATAATCGCGCTGGAGAGATCACGTTTGTACAACTCGATGATCTCGAGTTTGAGTTTACGATCACGACATACACCAAGACAAGTAGCGTCGCAGCCGATCGCGATAGCTTAGAATTATGTTTTGGCGATGGAAGCCCCTGTGTCTTTGTACTGCGGAATACGGAAGTCTTTTTGCCGAATGATATCAAACGCAATACGTACACCACGACTCATACATTCCCAGGGCGCGCGACGTACACAGTCACGATGACTGACCCAAATAGAAATGCAGGCATTAATAATATCCCGAATTCTGTCAATGTTCAGTTTCATTTGTTTACAAAACTTACGATCCTAAATCCAATCTTCTCAGGAAGCAATACGTCTCCTGTTTTGCTTCAGCCTCCAATTGATATCGGATATGTCGGGCAGCCATTTGTGCATAATCCGAATGCGTATGATGCAGACGGTGATTCTGTCGCATTTGAGCAAATCATTCCATTTCAAGGCGTCAACACTGAAATCGTCAATTATTCATTTCCAGAAGATTACCCAACGCCGACTTCTGCTACCGAAACACTCAACGAGACGACTGGAGAATATATCTGGTTTGTACCTGTAGAAGCAGGCGAGTATAACATCGCCTTCCTTGTCAAAGAATATCGAAATGGCGTTTTGATTTCTTGCATTGTACGCGATATGCAAGTCACGATTGAAGAAGGTCAAAACTTGCCGCCAGAGATCGAATCTCCTATGGAAATTTGTGTTGTCGCAGGCGACACGGTTGATTTCTTTGTGATTGCAACTGATCCTGATGTCGGGCAGCTTGTGGAGCTGACTGCACTTGGAGGTCCGCTTCAATCGACATTCTTTCAGCCAGCCTCGTTCACGGTTGCGACTGGTTTTCAGCCGCAGCCAAATATTGGCCGCTTCTTTTGGGCAACTGAGTGTGAACACATCCGCAGCCAAAATTATCAAGTCGTCTTCAAGGCGAGAGATAATTATCGCGATTCGCTCGGACTCTCGACACTTAAGACAGTTTTAATCAAAGTCGTTGGTCCGCCACCGATTGATGTCCAAGCCATCGAAAGCGCAAATAACATCGAAGTCAGCTGGGAGCTGCCGTATCGCTGCGAGAATATCGACCGCTTCAGAGGATTCTCAGTCTGGCGAAGACAAAGCAGCAATCCATTTACACCAGACACATGCGAGACTGGCTTGGCCGGACGCGGCTATACCAAAATTGCTGATCGCGTGACATCGACTCTTGGTAGCCGATACAACTATACCGATACTGATATTCAGCCAGGTCGCACATATTGCTACAGAGTTCTAGCAGAATTTGCAGAACTAACTCCAGCAGGCACGATATACAATTTTGTTGAATCGATCCCTAGTAATGAAGCCTGTGTCGAGCTCCGACTTGACATTCCGCTCATCATTAATGTCAGCGTAGATGAAACTGATGCTGCAACTGGCGAGATGTTCGTCAGATGGATGAAACCAAATGCCACAGAGCTTGATACAATTTCAAATGCACCGCCATACCGATACGAAGTCTATCGCTCGGATGGCCAAAATGGTCCAGGTACGGCGCTCGTTTACGTTTCAGCCAATGCGCCGAGCTTCTCAGCTGCCAATGACACCTTCTTTGTCGATGTACCCCTTGATACTGAGACAAAGCCGTACACGTACGTCGTCGAATTCTTTGCAGAAGACACGCTTTCACTTGGTCGGACAAGTATCGCCTCGTCGATCTTACTAGAGATTGCAAGTACAGATCGTACCAATTTCTTGACATGGACAGAAAATGTCCCGTGGCAAAACGATCTATACGTCATTCATCGACAAGATCCAGGAGCTACTGTTTTTCTGCCTATAGACACCGTGACAGTACGCAATTACACAGACGGCAATTTGATAAACGAACTCGAGTATTGTTATTTCATCGAAAGTCTTGGTAGCTACAATCAACCAACGACGCCCGATACGCTGATTAATTTCAGCCAAGAGAACTGCGGTATTCCGATTGATACAGTTGCGCCTTGTGCGCCGATGATCATGGTTGAGAATATCTGCGATACAGATGACCAAAGCACATCGCCAGATCAATTTGTTAATACAATTACATGGTCTGCGCCTGATCCAGAATGTGCGTACGATGTAGCGGCTTACAATATCTACTACGTTCCAAATGAAGGACAGGCATTTACGCAAGCAGATATCATCCAGACGATCACAAATGGCGATACAATCTATCTCCATCAGTTGACGAATACAGTCGCAGGCTGCTACGCAGTAACTGCTATTGACACAGTCGGCAACGAAAGCGAATTGAGCAACACATTCTGCGTGGACAATTGTCCCTTATACGAGCTGCCAAATGCCTTCACGCCAAATGGCGATGGCGCCAATGATTTTTTCAAACCCTTCCCATATCGCTTTGTTGATCGTATCGATATCAAGATCTTTAATCGCTGGGGCAATCTCGTCTTCGAGACCAATGATCCAGACATCTTGTGGAATGGTAAAAACCTCAGCGGACAAGATCTCAACACAGGCGTTTACTTCTACGTCTGCGAAGTCTTTGAAGATCGAGTCGGAGGCGAAGAGATCAAACCCATTATTCTAGAAGGCTACATTCAACTGTTTAGAGGACAATAAGCGCACATGTTTACAGGCATTATCGAATCCCTCGGTACGATCACTGACATTCAGCAAGAGGGCAGCAACTATCATTTGACAATTGAGTCATCCATTTCCGATCAGCTCAAGATTGATCAGAGCGTTGCACATGATGGTGTCTGCTTGACTGTTGTTTCGCTAACTGCAAATACGCACACAGTCACTGCTATTAAAGAAACGCTCGATCTCACGACGATCGGCAATTGGCAAGTCGGGCAGCTCGTCAATCTCGAGCGCGCAGCTCAAGGCATGGCGCGTCTCGATGGGCACATCGTACAAGGCCATGTTGATAATACTGGCACATGCCTCAGCGTTGAGCAGCTAGATGGCTCTTGGATCTATACGATCCAATATCCCGACGACATGACACATCTGATCGTGCCCAAAGGCTCAGTCTGCGTCAATGGTGTCAGCCTGACAGTCGTTGAGCCACGCAACAATACATTTCAACTCGCCATTATTCCGTACACTTACGAGCACACGACATTCAAACAGCTCCAAGTAGGCGATGCCGTCAATCTCGAAATGGACATCATCGGCAAATACATCGCACGCTACATGGAAGCTTGGAAGCCGCAGATATTGAAGTCTTAATTTTTTATGGGCCATCCGTATTTTTTCTAGTGAATTTTCACTAGAAAAATACGGTCGCTATGCTACGTGGCTCGCTGTTCGCTCGGCCTCGCTTCGCGAGTCTAGCCTAGCGGCTACCACTTCGCAGCGCTTGTCCGAGATATCTTTATAGCTCAAACTGGAAACCAAAAATTAAAAAACCTGGTAGAGCTTCTTCTTCATATTGTCGTTGAATAGAATTTGTTAATTCAGTTCTTATAAGTGTTCTATTATTGATGTTCAGGACATCTTGGGCAAGTATAAAAGCAGACCATTTAGGCTCTTTTGGAAGCTGCCAAGTTATTTTTCCATCAAGCATTAAAAACGTATTTGTTCGAGCTAGATTTTTTTGGAAAACGAATCGCGGTCCGATTTCATACTTTAGATTTACTTTTTTGATGAAATGTTTAAATTTGGTTTTTACGAAAACGTTTTGTTGAGTAGAGTTTAATTGCTGTTGCTGGATCCAGTTATTTCTAAATGTAAATCTTGTTTCAAAATTGTAAGGCGTTCGTTTATTCGATGAGACTTTTGTTTCAAGAGTGATATTTTTAAACTGACTGATGTTTTCGATATCAGCTATTTCAGAATAATTTCTACTACTAGAGAAACTCAATTTCGATTTGATTTTCATGCGCTGCTTAAAGAATTGTTTGTCATAGTGTAAGCCGATAAGAAAAAGTGGCTGCTTCGGTGCGATAATTGTTTCTTCAATTTGCGATTCCAAACCATAATTGACATTCAACGAATTTTGCTGCTTAAATGTAAAAAGCGCAAGCGCATACATCATTTCACCTCTCATCAATCGAGGTAGCATTGCAAATGTCATTAGCGAATGCCCAAAAAGCTGCTTCGAAGGCTGTAAATTATGTTGGAGTATACTTGACGCATTCTGTATCTCAATAGAATTGATAGCTTGGATATACGATTGCATCTCAAGACTGGTTGAGTATTTTATATCAATATACCCTTTACCTATTGATGTTTGAACATTTACATTTGGAAGTATCCTGATTTTTGATTGTTTATTCGTAGTGAAGAATGTATGACGAAGTGCTGCACCAGCAGATAGACTGATGTTTCCAAAAGAAGTCGAAACATTATGTACTAAATCTGATTGATGACGATTGATCGAAGTTATCTCCGAAAATGAAGTGAGTGCTGCTTGGTTATATAATGATTTGAGTTGAATAAAATCACTACTATGATTAGCCGTAGTCTTAAGTTTCCATTTTCGTAGCCTGATTGTATGCGCAGCCAATAGAGAACTCGAATGTGATCGTATCGTATTTAGAAATCGAATATCCTGTATCGAAGTTTGAATGAATGGAAAATATCCATCTGTAGTCGTAAAGTCCGAATCAGTATTCTGATTTAGATACGAATACCCTGCTTGAAACTGGAAAAGTTGATTTTTCGAAAGTTGAGATATAAATGAAAATTGCTGCGAGTGACTCAGATTTTTTTGGTTTTCTTCTTTTTCATTTTCCGATTCAATTGATTGATAAAGTTGAGTGATTGATTCATCATCTTGATCTGATTGTATCATTGAGCCAACTGTATATCTCAATTGAGACTTTGTATTTGGATTATACGTTATTGCTGCTCGCAAGCCACCACTTTGCGGCTTATACTGTCTTATTTGTTCTTGACTATTTGTTTGGTCAAGGTTAGGGATACGTTCTGTTGATCTCGTCTCACTTGTACCATCAATACGATACATAAATCCAGACAACAGGAGCTTAAATGTTTCATTTGGCTTAAAGCTCATGTTTTGACTAGCAAAATGCGTTCGTCTATTTTTAAACGATGTCCGGCCATATAAGATCGGCGACAGAGTAAGAGCTGCTACAGGTGGCCCATTCGTATATTCCATTAAGCCGCCATTGAGCGACAAAACATCACGACTATTGAGATTATTAAATCCTGTATTATCAGAAAATACTCGTCCAAAAATTTTCACTCTAGAATTGATATAATACAAGGAAAGATTTGTGTCATACGTATTTCCTATTCCAAAGCCAAATGATCCATTTCCTTTTACCTTAGCCTTTGCGTCTTTGCTCAGTTTTATATTCAGAGCTGTTTTGCCTGTTTTGCCTGTTTCGGTATTCAAGCTTGCATCACCATGTTCTTGATAGTTGCGTATTAATTCTACTGTGCCAAGATCTTGCGCAGTCATCCCTTTAAGTAAACTTGAGCGAGTAGAATTCATGAAATCATCTCCTTCGACAAGCAGCTTATCGACCTCCTTTCCATTTGCGGTTATTTTTCCATCTTCATCGACATTAATGCCTGGTAGATTTTTGAGTATGTCTTCGAGCTTTTCTTCGCGACCAGAAGAAAAGACTTCTGGTGAGTACGTCGTAGTATCACCATTGATGATAATGCCAGTTTCAAATGCCTCGACAGTTATTTCTTCAAGCACTTCTTTTGATTGATTCAGAGAGATGTCAAATCGATGTGGAACAGCTCGCTGAGTAAAATTATAAGGAAAGTACGCAGCTATGTATCCGAGCATAGTAGCATGAATGAGACAACTATCTATACCGATGTTTTCTATTCTGTACTCACCTGTATCATCAGAAATACCAAATGCTAGAATACTCGAATCCTTCGGATGAAGGATCATCACATTGGCATAGCTGAGTATTTCAGTTGTAGTCGTGGTTTTTATTGTACCACTTAACGTATACTGCCCAAAACAAAGACTTGCCAAATAGCTAAACGAGATCACGAACAGAATACGTAGGCAAGTTATCATTAGGTTATTGTTTTGACTTAAAATGAAAATTTCGAGTCATTTGATTCACATATTTTGTAGAACTCTTGTAATGTGACTGATTTTTTCGCACTCTGAATGATCTCTATATTATTTTCCTTACTTTTTTCTTTCGTGAATGATATAGCAGTATAGGTGTGCACAGAATTAGACAGTTCTAGAATGAGACCAGGTAAACCAAAGTAGCGATCCGGACCAAGCTGTTTCGATATTGAGGGAGCAAACCAAGCTGTTATATTTTGTTCATTATGTTTTGTTGTTGCCTTAATACATAAAACGCCCAGTATCATTCTCGTCTCGATAGAGTGAATCTTCCAATTGTACTTTGGAAGTTCATCTTTAATATAATGTTTTTTGTTATTGTGTAAAAAAGCAATAAGCATGTCTCCAGAAGACTGAATGATATCTTTATCACCTCCACCCTTTACAGTTTGTACATCTTTAATATCTTTCGCGTTATTTTCTTTAAATCGAAAATCTGATTGTGACTGATTAAACTGTAATATGTAAGTTGCGTCTAAAGTAGTAAGAATAGGCTCCAGTACTTCTCTATTTTCTTTTAAATGACTGGATTCATCATTCCAGATAATAAGTGAGTCATAAAATCCATCGACATGTTTTTGACTATATTCGACAGTGTACGTTTGAGAAAAAATTAAAGTTGGTGCAAGTAGGAATATATAAAATATTGCAAATGTGTATTTCATGGTTTGGTTTTTAAAAATAGAATGAGGGTAATTATACCCTCATTCTATCGGAATTGATTAATTCATATCTGCTCCACAAGCATCGTTGTTCTCAACTACGTAAACAATATCACCACCTGATCCTGGTATGTATACGTATTCAACTGTGTACCCATTTTGTAATCCACCTGGACATACGTTGACAATTATAAGCCAGCGAGCAAAAGCTGAGGAAGCAGTGCAAAGTAAAATGGCACAAGTGAGAAAGGTAGATAAAATCAACTTTTTCATAATAGAAAAGATTTTTGGGATGATGATCCCGATGAAAGAATAGAATCAAACATATACTTTAAAACTCGTATGCGAATGTTTCGATTCGTTTCAGATTGTTTCAATCTGTTCCGTTTATGATTGAGTAGATGCGAGAGATGTCTTTTGGGTAGAGCAAGCCGCGGGCGAGCTTGATGTCGTGCTGCTTGAGCAACCGCCACAATGTAGTACGAGAAATGCCAAGATCTCGTGCGATCTCGTCACGAGTCATAGCTTTGTCGGCTGTTGTCGGCTGTTGTCGGCTGTTGTCGGCTGAATTGCAGAAAGACATAGTTCAATAGTTGTGGTATAAGGGTATGTCTAATATACGTTAGTTTTGTTTGAAGGTTACATGTTTTTTTGTCTTTTCCCCGACAAGGTATGGTAGGCAGTGCGCAGCAGACGCTGAGTGCAACGAAGCGGCCTACCTGTCCCGATATCGAAGTGTATCGGGAGCGAACAGCGAGCTGCCGTACAGCCCGGTACGCGCCGTAGGCGCGTAAGGCGCGCACACACCCAA
>JAHDHF010000215.1 GCA_020631455.1 Saprospiraceae bacterium | reverse complement strand
AGAAATTCTTTTATTATCCGCTCAAGCCGCTCAACGCACTCGTCAATCTCGGACCTTTTGAAGCTGTCAATTGCGTCTTGAGCATGCTCAAAGAAAAAATTAGCCCAACCAAGCATGACGGCTCCTTCGAAAATTGGGTTGTCTCAAGATTTGGACGCCGCTTGTTTGAGATTTTCTTTAAAGCGTACTCAGAAAAACTTTGGGGTATCACGACCAAGGAACTCGACGAAGATTTTGCGGCACAGCGCATCAAGACGCTATCCTTGCTCGGAGCTGTCTGGAGCGCGATCAAAGGCAATCGCGGCAACAAACACAAAACACTCGTTGATCAGTTTGCGTACCCAGTAGGCGGCACGGGCATGATCTACGAACGCATGGCCGAGTCTGTCGAGAAATTTGGAAGCCGAGTACTCAAAAATACTCCAGTAGAAGCTGTCATCATGGATGGCGACACTGCCAAAGCGATTAAGCTCAACGATGGCAGCGAGCAGGAATACGATCACATCATCTCATCCATGCCGATCACCAATCTCGTACAGCGGATGCCCGACGTACCAGCTCCAGTGATGACGGCTTGCAAGGAGCTGACATTCCGTAATACAATCCTTGTCTACCTCAAAGTCGAAGGCAAAGATCTCTTCCCTGACAATTGGCTCTACGTGCACTCGCCTGATCTGCAGATGGGTCGCGTGACCAATTTTTGCAATTGGGTGCCAGAGATTCTCAACGACACAGATCATACTGTGATCGTGCTCGAATACTGGTGCTACTTCGAAGACGACATCTGGAAAGCTGACGAAGCAGAACTCGTCGAGCTTGCATCCAAAGAAATTCGTCACACAGGATTGATCTCAGATGCTGCAATCTCCGAGGGCAAAGTCGTACGCATACCGCGCTGCTATCCAGTCTACAAAAGTGGCTACAAAACGCACCTCAAACCTGTCGAAGAATATCTCAGCACGCTCGAAAACCTCAGCGTCATCGGTCGCTACGGCGCCTTCAAATACAACAATCAAGATCACAGCATCTTGATGGGATTATTGGCTGCCGAAAATATCACTGCCGATGCCAAGCACAATCTCTGGGATATCAATACGGACTACGACTCGTACCAAGAGGAATCTGTCATCACCTCGACAGGTCTCGAAGCGAAGTAATTATTTCGTTGAATTTTTATTTATTGTGGGCCATCCTTTTTTCTATTTGTAATTACAAATAAGCCACTTCCTTTTTTAAGGGAAGGGGTTTGGGGATGGGTTGAAAAAAATAGAAAAAAGGTCGCTATGCTTCGTGGCTCGCTGTTCGCTCGGCTGCTTCACTTCGTTTCGCATCTGGCTATCGCCACCACTTCGCAGCGCTTGTCCGAAGAATATTATCTACAGGACAACTTTTGAAAAAACAGCCTAGATCGAATCTAAAGGATATTTTACATCTTTTAATAATTGAGTAGACATATGTGTATAAAGCTGAGTCGTTTTAATACTATTATGCCCAAGAAGTTCTTGTATTATTCTTAGATTGACACCATCTTCCAATAAATGAGTCGCAAAACTATGGCGTAAAGTATGTGGTGTTACTTTGCCATTTATTTTAGCACTCCCAGCATAACGCTTTACGACGGATTGAACACTCGAAGATGAATACATTCCTCCAGAAAGGCTTTCAATCAAATAATATTTTGGCTTATACTGAATATAGTATTCTCTCAAAACGTCGAGGAGTCGAGATGACAAAGGGACTATCCGATCTTTTCTTTCCTTACTTTGTTTTATTTTAATTATATCCCGTTTCGAATCAATATCCTCGATTCGCAGTTGTAGCACTTCACGCAAACGTAGCCCTCCACTGTATAGAAGCATCAAAATTATCTTATGTTTCAAGTTAGAGCAACAGTCAAACATCTTTGAAACATCATGTTTCGACAAAACATTTGGAATAATTGTCTTTTTGCGTTTAGGATATAAATGATTAATCTTTAGTTCTCGTTTATCTACTACGCGCACATAGTGCTTGAAAGATGCCAATATGAGGCGTTGAGTAGAATCGCCAATTCCTTGATTCATGATTTTATACTTCAAGAAATCACTGATTTGAGCAGGCGTAATGTCCTTTATCAAAATCCCTGCTGGCTTGTCAATCCAGTAATAATAGCTCAGTAGGTATGATTTGTATGATTTAATAGTACTTGAGCTATATCGCTGAAGCTTCATAAGCTCACAAAATTGTGGTATACGTTCCATATAGACGGTTATGCCCAACAAATACAGGGCATAACCTACTGTTTAGGGCGATTATACCCAATAGGTTTTTAACCCATATAGAGGGTTATGCCCAATTATATTGTAGAATTATGCCCAATTGTGTATAATTGCATTGTTACATGCAAGCTGATGACAATAAAGCAAAAACCAAGATTCGCAGTAAATAAAATCTTCTGTTGAATTTTCCCAACCCTCAAAAAAGCAAAGAGTCTTTCAGACACATTGCTTTTTATGCTTCCCGCATCTTTTCCCACCCGCCACCCAATTCGGGTGAAAATAAATTACTAATACACATAAAGCATAAAAAGCAAGAATCCAAATATTCGTAACCAAAACTTCAATTTATCATCATTCAAAATTAAATCCACCTTCTAACCTTGGTCTTGTAATATTTATATTCCTCTCCAAATTCTCTCAGAAGAAATTCTTCTTCCAACCTGATTTGAGTATTAATGCTAATTGTCGAAAGTGATATTATCAGTAGAGTAAAAGCATTTGGTAACACTAAGAACAATCCTATATTGGCAATC
>JAHDHF010000214.1 GCA_020631455.1 Saprospiraceae bacterium | reverse complement strand
AGCACCTCGTTTACACCGAGGGGGTCGGGAGTTCGAGTCTCTCATCGCCCACAGATGAGCCGCTTCAGTTTTGGAGCGGCTTTTTTTTGCTTTTTTGTTTGGGCCATGCTGCTCACTACGCTCGCAGCACCGCGCTGATCCAGGGTTTCGCTGTTCGCTCATCACTTCGCTGCGCTTCGTGAGCGCCTTCATTACATTCGGCGCCCCTTTCTATCGCTTGTCCGAATCACGTTTGTCATCGCGGAAAATGCAAAGCATTTATCCGCGATCCCACACATTCTGAGAACAAAACAGTAGATAGTTGGAGTGTATTGGATTGCGCGTCAAGCGCGCAATGAAAATGATTAAATGATGCTTGATTTATTTTTTTGGCTGAGGGATGGCAGGTGTTGTCTGAACGAGGCGCAGCCGAGAGAGTGCCGTACAGCCCGACCGCAGCATAATGAAATGGAGCTGCGGACAGCCCCAAATATTCACTTACCTTCACAAATAGTGAATTTTCTAGCACATCAAGTTCTCGGAGCAGCCAAAGATGGCTGGGCTCTCGGCAATTGGATTGCTGATTTGATGAAGGGCGAATCGATCAATGATTATCCGCGAGAAGTGCAAGAAGGCATTTTGATTCATCGGCATATTGATGCGTTTACGGATGCGCATCCAGAAGTCAAAGCTGCTATTGCGATCTTGCGAGATCAGCATCACAAATACGCTCCTGTCGTTCTCGATATTCTTTTTGATCACATCCTCGCGAAAGACTTTGAACAACTTACTGGTTTTGAGATTTCGAGGTTTGCTGCCGGAGCGTATGAGCGTTTGCTTGGATTTTATCCATTCTTGCTTCAAAAACATCAAGATCGGCTCGACTCGATGATATCGTACCGCTGGCTCGAAAAGTACCATCAGCTCGAAGCACTAGAAGATGTTTTTCTGCGCCTAAAACGTCGCGCGCGCTTTCGAGGCAATTTTGAACATGCGATCCAGAGTTATCAGACACATCAAGCAGCTTTAAATGCACATTTTGATTCATTTTGGCCAGAACTTGTGGCTGAAACAGAGTGTTTTTCGCGTCAGTTTCTTTCTGAGGATTCATAATTCAGATTTGGATGAAGCCGCGTACTTTTGGATGCTCTTCAAACAACAACTGTGGCTAAAAAGACAAGTAAAGATCAAAAAGCAAAGCGGATCACGCCGCTGATGAAGCAATATTATGACATGAAAGCGCAGCATCCAGATGCCTTGCTGCTGTTTCGTGTTGGTGATTTTTACGAAACATTTGGTCAAGACGCCATCGAATGCTCAAAAGTGCTTGGGATTACACTCACGGCTCGCAATAATGGCGGCGACAAAACTGAGCTTGCTGGTTTTCCGTATCACTCGCTAGACTTGTATTTGCCTCGTTTGGTGCGCGGAGGTTTTCGAGTGGCGATTTGTGAGCAGCTCGAAAAACCAAGCAAAGAGAAAAAGATCGTGAAGCGTGGCGTGACTGAAGTCGTGACACCAGGAGTCGCCACTACTGATAAACTCCTCACACATAAGGAAAATAATTATCTGGCTGCAATTCATCTTGCAAGCAAAAAGCAGATTGGAGTTTCATTTTTGGATTTAAGCACGGGCGAATTTATTGTCTCAGAAGGTCCTGCAGAGGTCATCGAAAAACTCCTTCAAAGCTATCAGCCGCAAGAACTGCTCTTCGCTCGCCCTAAGAAAGAACATATTAATGATTGGCTCGGCGATCAATATTATTCATACGCACTTGATGATTGGATTTTCATGTCTGATTATGCACGCGAGACCTTGCTCAAGCAATTTCAGACGACTTCACTCAAGGGATTTGGAGTAGAAGAACTCGAAGCTGCTCAAGTGGCTGCTGGGGCGATTCTCTATTATTTGGAATTAACAGGAAAAGGGAGCCCGGCGCATATTCAATCAATTTCGAGGATTCAGTCAGAGCAATTTGTTTGGCTTGATCGATTTACGATTCAAAATCTTGAATTGATTCGGCCGCTTCATCCTCAAGGTGTAGCTGTAGTCGATATACTTGATGAGACAATCTCACCGATGGGCGCTCGCCTACTCAAAAAATGGGTTGTCTTTCCGCTGAGTTCAAAATCTGCTATTGAAGCTCGACATGATATTGTCGATGCTTTTGGAGCGAATCCTGATTTTGCAGATTTAATTCGAGCACAAATTCATCAGATCGGTGATATAGAACGTCTTGCATCCAAGGCAGCGCTTGGTCGCATTAATCCTCGAGAAGCTGGTCAACTCAATTTTGCATTATCGGCTCTCGTTCCGATCGATACTGCTTTAGCAAAACATGATTTAGCGGCGCTGCGGCAACTCGGTGATCGAATTAATATCTGCTCTGAATTGACAGCATTTTTATCAAATATGCTTGCAGATGATCTGCCAGTACAATTATCAAAAGGAGCTGTGATCAAATCGGGCGCCGATCAAGAACTTGATGAGTACAGATCTATTATTAAAAATGCTGAATCGCTTTTAGCAGAATTGCAACAAAAAGAAGCTGCCGAAACAACAATTACTAATTTAAAGATTGGCTTTAATAATGTCTTCGGCTATTATTTTGAAGTCACGAATAAATACAAAAATCAAGGACTCGTACCTGAGCATTGGGTACGCAAACAGACACTCACTGGTAGCGAGCGCTACATCAGCGAAGATTTAAAAGTCCTCGAAACGAAAATTTTATCTGCACGTGGAAATATCGAAACGCGCGAGGCAGCTTTATTTGATCAAGTCGTCACGACGATACAAGATTATGTTCAGCCTATTTTAATTAATGGACGACAAAT
>JAHDHF010000213.1 GCA_020631455.1 Saprospiraceae bacterium | reverse complement strand
TGGACAAGCGCTGCGAAGTGGTGCGAGTGTAACGAGCAGACGCAAAGCGGCCGAGCGAATAGCGAGCCACGAAGCATAGCGACCTTTTTTCTATTTGAATAAAAAATGAAGTCTTTCCCTTTTAAGGGAAAGATTTAGATAGGATTAAAAATAGAAAAAAGGATGGCCCCAAATTATTCAACAATTAAATATGCCGCTCGGCATGATACGATGAGCGGACGAGCGGGCCACTCTCTACGTAGTCAAAGCCACGCTTGAGACCTTCTTCTTTATACATCTCAAAAATGTCAGGATGAATATACTCAGCGACTTCGATGTGCATTTTTGTTGGCTGCAGATATTGACCGATGGTGAGGACATCGCAACCGTGCGCGACAAGGTCGTCCATGATCTTCAAGATTTCGTCTTGCGTCTCTCCTAGGCCGACCATCACACCAGTCTTGGTGCGCATACCAGCATCTTTGGTGCGTTGAATTTGCTCAAGGCTGCGCGCATATTTTGCTTGCGGTCGAACTTTACGATAGAGCCGCTCGACGGTTTCCATGTTGTGCGAGACGACTTCTTGACCGCCTTCGATCATACGGAGCAGCGCATCCCAAGTCCCACGCACGTCAGGGATGAGTGTCTCGATTGTCGTATTTGGGCTGAGTCGTTTGACATTGACCACAGTTTGATACCAGATTTCCGCGCCGCGATCTTTCAGTTCGTCACGATTGACAGAAGTCAAGACAGCGTGCTTGACTTGCATGAGCTTGATTGCTTCTGCTACGCGGAGCGGTTCGTCTTCATCATACTCTGGCGGTCGGCCAGTTTTGACCGCACAAAAGCTGCATGAGCGCGTACACACATTGCCAAGTATCATAAAAGTCGCCGTACCAGCGCCCCAGCATTCGCCCATATTCGGGCAATGTCCGCTCTGACAGATGGTATGTAGCTTGTGCTCATCGACCAGTTCGCGTACACGACGGTAGTTTTCTCCGATCGGCAGCTTGACACGCAGCCAGTCGGGCTTACGTCTGCGCTGCTTTGGTGATTCGACTATTGGGAGCTCATGCATACGGCTGCAATGTACGGTAAGTGTACAATGTGAATGCTACCAGCGACGACCGAGTTCGATCGTCAAGTAAAAATTGACAAATACTGGTCGATTTTCTTCAAGAATCATAATCGGAATCTTCGAGAAATAGCCATTGACCATCACGCCGACGTCGATCGCTTTGACGAATTGATCATAAGCGCCCCAGTCAAGATGCAAGCCAGCTTTGGCGTGTAGCCCTGGACGCGGCTTGATTTCTGTAAAGCCACGCAAGACGCCACCGCCTCCGAAAATTAAACCTGTATTCAAAAAGTCTTCGGCCGTTTCTTCTGTGTATTTACGAGGAGTCGTAGTGTAGCCGCCGCCATTGGGGTCGAGCTCAATTAATTCCAGATAGTACGGCTTCAAAATACCGAGCGAAAAACCGCCCATGTATGTCATGCCGACTGCTACGCCTCGGCGCTTGGCCTTTTCACTGAAGTAATGCTTGTAGCCGTAGGAGGCATTGATCTGATAAAAATTATTTTGCTTGCCGTACACAAATGAAGAGGCAACGTTGGTGCCTGAAGTCGCAAAGTCAAAACTTTGACGGATTTCTTTTGGGTGCTTGATCTCGCCGATCTCGACCTGAAAGAGCTGCGTGCGCTTGTAGGTTTCGATTTTACCATAATTGCCAGCCACAGCCCAACCGTTGGTGTGCAGCCGCAAGTCTATCGAAAACTCCTTCTCAAATACGATTCCTTTCTTCTCCTTTTTAGCCTGACGGAGCGAGTCAGATTCTTGAGCAATCAATCCCTGCGCACCAAGCAGCAAAACCGTTATAAAACTTCCTAGAAAAATGAGTCGAGTCATACAATCATATTGATACCAAAAAATACACCGAACTACCGCAAATCGTTCATTTCTGACAGCATCTTCTCAAAAGTAATCAATCTCATGATGATGGGCCATGCTGCTCACTAAGTTCGCAGCACCGCGCTAATCCAGGGTTTCGCTGTTCGCTCATCACTCACTGGCGTTCGTGAGCGCTTCGCGCCCCTTCCCATCGCTTGTCCGAGAAAAGTGATTATTTTTTATTCCTCTACAATCAGATCAACTGTTTAGTAGTTAGTATTGATGCAGATCAAAACCTATGTTTAGAAATAACTTTCTTGATTTTCAATATTGCTCATTCGGTGTTCTGTGTCTGTGCGCTCTGCTATTTACAGGGTGTAGTGATCCTATTGGATTAGAATTTTATGAAAGCCCGCTTTTTGAAATTCAATTATCTGAAAAGATATATACGGATTATCTTTTATGTGGCGAAGAGTTATCTTACAGAGCTTCAATAAAAAACCGATCAGCTGATACGATTTATTTTGTCGTTTATCCTAAATTATATGAAGATCGATATTCAACTTATTATCTGGAGCGGAATTATTCAAAGAAAATTTGCGCTGATTCAATCATCGGGGGTACAATTGGATTTACAGGGCATTATAAAAACACTAAGCGTTTAGAAGTGCCACCTGATTCTTCTGCATTCTTTCTATTGTGCAAAGGAGAAGATCAGACAAAAATGTTTAATTTGAATTACGAGTGTTCGGGAAAAGTTTTGCATTATTTTTCAGTATTCTTCTATTTGGGGAATAACACTAAAAGCCATGAACTTTATATTTCAAGTTTTTTTGAAAACGATATCATTCGCATAAGTAGCAAGCAGAATCATACTAAGGAAAAATTAATCCATGGAACTGAAGATTTTCATTTGGGATATAATGGCTTGACTCGAGAAGCAAAGTTTGATTAAAGCTGACT
>JAHDHF010000212.1 GCA_020631455.1 Saprospiraceae bacterium | reverse complement strand
CATTTGAAATACTCAATTGGAATATTCTCTACAGAATTGACTAATGTCTTTTGAACTGGAATGTCATCCTTCATTTGAATCTTCAGTGTTCCACACAATAAATATAAGGTATAGGGAGGAACATTCATCAACTAATGAAATTCGCAAATGATTTGCTCATCGTTTGAACAACAGAATCTGGAATTGAATGTTCTTGAAGCAGCTTAACAAGTAACTCTTTTTTTGCTTGAGTTTCTCTGATAAGGCTTTTGGGGTTTTTAATTGTAAAAGCAGTTGCTATTTTTAGGACATCTTCAAGTTGTATTTTAGAGCGTTTACCATTTATTGATAAGGCGCGCCTTGAGTTGAGTACATTTAATTGAGGGTTGAGCGAGTAGGTCACATCATATACAGGTGAAAGCTGCCAATTATCTTTCTCGCAATTGTAAATGAATGAGTGATTTTTTAGATGATCGTCATCATTTCTAAATACGACATTAAAAATCATGCGTTTGTAGAGTTCTTCGAGTTGAGCGTGCGGCAGCTTGAGAAATGAGCAGAGTGAAAAGAGATTTTCGTAGGACGAATATTCAGCTGATTTAAAATCCCAACCTGTCATTCCTGTAGCAGTGAGAATGTGCTGCTTTTCTCCATTCTGTCGATCAAAGCGAATCGTAGCAAAATGTTTTTGATCGATGAGTTTGCAATCTGTCATTCTAATACCAAGCTGCTTAAGAATTATTGAATAACAATATTCAATTATTTCTGCTTGGTAGCTATCATACTCTTCGAGATTGAGTTTAATTAAATAATGATTGTAATCATCAGAAGTCTCTATATCGCCAGAGATTATCTCTTTTGTTTTTTTATGCTCTGAGATAAGAATTTTTGGTTTCGCACCTCCAGCTGATGTTCCTATTTTAAAGATATTGACAAGAGCAGCTTGATTCAATGTATCTTGTTTTGCACTTCGTTTGAGTCCGAGTACATTTTTCAAGATTTGAATGACTTGTTCTATTTGAATTCTCGAATGGTCGGGGAGTTGTTTTTGAGGTTTATACTCAAGTGCGCCCATGCCACGATTAGAAATGTAAGTAAGCTGCTCGAGTGCATTAAGTGATCTATTTTCTTCTTGCTTAATCCATTCATTTAAAATAATAGAACCAAATTTATCTGGTAGCGAATCTGCAAATTGTGGAGGCAGCCCTTTAAATGTGTTTGATTGAAATTGACTAAATAATTGTACTTGTGGTACACGCTTAATAATTTTTGTATCTGGAAAAATATTTTGTAAATCTGCCCGCTGCAAAAAGTCAGGATGAAATTGAAATGATGAACGATTGGTTTGTTCGTCGAATCCAATTGTTCCTATTTCTATTCCAAATAGAATGACGCGTATGGTTTGTTGAGCAGCCATTAATACAAGGATTGAGTTGCTTCAGCGTGTTGCTTTGCGTCTTGGATATGTTTATTCAGTTGATCTAAGAGATCAAATTCTTTCATCACTTTAAGGAGAGTATCAACGGTGAAGTTGTTGCCTGCCTCAAGGTTTTGGATCGTGGTACGCGATACGCTGAGTAAGGCTGCAAGCTCAGATTGTGAGAGCTTTCGTAGTTTGCGGATTGACTTGACGTATTCGCCAATTCCTTCTTTGATGTCCTTTATCTCTGTTGTTTCAAACATATTGACCAGTATACTATGCAATATGCACAATATTAGATATAATGATTGGTTTACTGGTCAAAAAAAGCAGCTCGGACAAGCGCTGCGAAGTGGTAGCCAAAGGCTAGACTCAGCTTGCTGAGGCCGAGCGATCAGCGAGCCACGTAGCATAGCGACCGCAGCGACATAAAATGGAGCTGCGGATGGCCCACATTACATAATCTCCTATGAAATCTCGCCAGTCTGCACGCGCCAGAGGTCAGCATAAATGCCATCAAGCGTGAGGAGATCGTCATGCGAGCCTTGCTCCGCTATCGTGCCGTCACGGAGCACAACGATCTTATCAGCACGGCGGATCGTGCTCAAGCGATGCGCAATAATCAAGGCCGTTTTGTCGGCTGTGATGTAATTGAGATTTTCTTGGATGATGCGCTCGGTCTCGGTGTCGACTGCGCTTGTGGCTTCGTCGAGAATCAAGATCGGAGCGTCTTTGATAATCGCGCGTGCGATGCTAAGGCGTTGTCGCTGTCCGCCAGAGAGTTTGATGCCTCGCTCACCGACGACGGTTTCATACTGGTCAGGCAGCGACATGATAAAATCGTGGAGGCGCGATTGCAACGCAGCATGCTCGATTTGCTGCTGCGTCGCGATTGGATTTCCGTAGGCGATATTGTCTTTGATCGAGCCGTGAAAGAGATACACATCTTGGCTCACGACAGTGATTTGATCTCTTAAGGTGTCGAGTGTCATTTCTGTGATCGGCACGCCATCGAGCTTGATATTGCCTTTGTCAAGATCATATAATCGAAGGAGCATTTTAATGAGTGTCGTCTTGCCACTGCCTGTTGTGCCAGCGATACCGACCGTTTCACCAGCTTGGATGTCGAGGCTCAGACCGTTGAGTACGGGCTGCCCATCGACGTAGCTAAAATGGATATCTTGCAAAGACAATTGACCAGATCCGCTAGGAAATTGTGGCTGCTCTGGAGCTTTGATTTGCGGCTCGCTATCAAGCAGACCAAACACACGACGAGCACTTGCACGTGCTCGCTCAAACTCATCAAAGACTCGCCCGAGGCGCGTCACTGGCCACAAGACGCGCTGAATCATCATTGAGAAAAATGTCAACTGCCCGAGTGTAAATGCATTGACGTCATTAATAATCCAATACGAACCAATAAATAAAACTGAAGCAAATC
>JAHDHF010000049.1 GCA_020631455.1 Saprospiraceae bacterium | reverse complement strand
GTTTTAATGGGATCGACGAGCGACGAAGCCGTCATGAATGACACAAAACGCTACTGCGAATGGTTTGGTGTGACTTGCGATATGCACGTTGCCTCAGCGCATCGCACACCTGCAAAAGTCGTCGAATTGACTGAAGCCGCTGCTGAAAATGGCTATGGTGTTATCATCGCGGCTGCTGGTATGGCAGCAGCTCTACCTGGTGTTGTAGCGGCACATACGTTCCTGCCAGTCCTTGGTGTCCCGCTCGAAGGCGGCCTTTCGGGCGGCGTTGATGCCCTGTATTCGATCGTTCAGATGCCAGCCGGTATTCCAGTCGGTACGCTCGGCGTCGGCAAAGCAGGTGCGCGCAATGCCGCAGTTCTTGCAGTACGCATTTTAGCTGCCAATGATCCCTCACTTCATGCGAAGATGAAAGAATTTTCAGATAAAGGATCGAAGCTTTAATTCAATAATAAATTGGGGCTGCCCCTTCAATAAAAAAACTCCTAGTAACTTTACTAGGAGTTTTTTTATTTCGGGTCGGGCTTTTCGCAGTACGGTAGCCTAGCTTTTCAATAATTACCGCGGAATAAATTCCACGGCAAATTATTGAAAATCCGCTCGCAAGCTCGCGCTGCTTCTATCCCTCAGCCAAAAAAATTATTCAGCAGAAATAATTGCCAAGAGATCGTCAAGATTCCAAGCATTTTCTAATGAATAATCAGCAATTTTGGTACGCTTTAATCCAGATAAAAAAGCACCAGTCTCAACTGCTTGACCGAGGTCATGCGCGAGACTGCGGATGTACGTTCCTTTACTGCAATCAATGTCCGCTTCTATAATTGGTAATTCACTCTTTGTTACATCAAATTTTGAAATCGTAACTGTACGAGGTTCGCGTTCAATCGTTTTTCCTTTGCGCGCAAGTTTATGGAGCGCGACACCATCTTTTTTAATAGCCGAAAACATTGGCGGTAGCTGCTGTATTTCTCCTAGGAAATTCTCATGGATAGCTGCTTGGATTTGTTCTTTCGTCAATGATTCAGTTGAGCATTCATTTTCGAGAGGTTGTTCGGCATCATAGCTTGCTGTTGTTGCACCAAATGTAATTTGAGTAGTATACGATTTCGCAAGTCCAGTCAATTCTGTAAGCGTCTTAGTCGCTTTCCCAGTACAAATGATGAGAAGTCCAGTCGCGAGCGGATCAAGCGTTCCGCTATGCCCAACTTTGATCTTTTTGACGCCGAGTTTTCTGCGCAGCGCGTTTCTGACTTTCGCCACAACATCAAATGAAGTCCATGTCAGCGGCTTGTCTATCAAGAGCTGCTCGCCAGCTAGAAAATCAAAATCTTCAAATCGTTGCTTCATGAAAGAATAGTAAGAGCAGACACAATTGCAATTAAACCAACAAGCACGCAGTATCCAGCAAAGTAAACGAGCTTGCCTCGCTTCACGATTCTGATCATCAAAACACAAGCAATCCAGCCAGCTACAAATGCAGCTACAAATCCGGCAAGCAAAGGACCTACCGAAACGGCTTCAGCTGCTCCTTCAGTTGTGAGTACATCTTTGATTTCAAGCAATGTTCCGCCTGCGATCGGCGGCAAAACCATCAAAAACGAAAAGCGAGCAGCTTTCTCACGTCCAGCACCTGCAAGCAATCCACTTGCGATTGTACTTCCAGCACGGCTCACACCTGGTAGGAGCGCAATAGCTTGTGCAATGCCCATGATGATGGCTTGCTTCCACCCGACTTCAATATCTTCTTCTGCACGCTTTTGTACGATGACTGTTAATCCAAGCACAGCAGCAGTAAACAACAAGCAGCTTCCCACGATGAGCAATTTAAATCGCTCATCACTTGATTCAAAAATCGCGTCGATCTGATCTTTGAGTAAGACATAAACAGCCATGACCGGAACCATCGACAATAAAACTTTGGCAGCAAATGCTTTTGCCTTATTCCATTTTGTCGAAAATATACCTTTGAGTAACTCGAGAATATCTTTTCGGTATACAAGGAGCGTACTCAAGAGTGTAGCTGCATGTAAGACAACATCAAAAAGTAAATCATCCCCTGGATCATAGTTGAGTAGCACTTTGCCAAGCTCTAAGTGGCCGCTACTCGAAACTGGCAAAAATTCAGTCACTCCTTGTATGATGCCAAGGAGGATTGCTTGAATCCATTCCATTCTTAATGAGTATTAACGCTTAAAAATCGCGATGATCTCAATGATGACTCCTACTATAACTACAAATGGTGCAAGTGTTATGCGTCTGAAACTGTAGATTTCATCTGGGTTCCATTCGTTAGCAGCTTGCTCGCCACCGACCATGAGCAAGAATCCTACAAGAATAACCAGAACACCTACCCCCATTAAAATGTAATTAATCTTCGTAAAGAGCATAGGCTGTTTTGCCATGATTGAGCCGGAAGATCCTCCTGCACGTTTACGAGTTGTTGGCTTGACTCGATTGCGCTGCTTTTGTGCAGAGCCCGTAGTTTGCGGAGATGTTTTGACAGTCTTTATGACTTTTTTCTTCTGATTATTTTTGCTCATCACAAGTAAATTATAGACACAAAGGTACGACTCACAGGTCTTGTCTCAATACAGTTGGTCAATTGGTGTTGAGAGGTATTTCTTGACAGCTCGCTTCGTGCTCCAATGCGAGATTGCAAATGCAAGTATCCCAAGCAGCGTTATACAAATAATGCTGCTGAATATATGGTCAGAAATAGATAACCATGGAAACAATGATGTCAAAGAAAAGGTCAAAAGCGAAAGCAGCAAAAGAGAAATTGCAAATGCGTAGAAGGCGTTGAGCCGTGCTCGCTTTGAATACGGCTTGAGAACAAATTCTGGCTTTGCACCTACAAGCTGCATTGTTTTTATCGTAAACCGATTGGTGTGCATGTGTAACTTGACAGCGCCGTAAATCAAAGAAAGTGCAATGCCGAGCATTATTAAACCTAGAATGAGTACAGGTATTGTGAGTATCAATATCGATCGTTTGATATTGCCAATATTCTCTTGAGGTGAAACAAAAGCCATGACAACATCAGGAAGCTGCTCAAGTTGATATTGAAGGTCTTGAATAGCTGATTCTGATTTAAAATCTTCAGCGAGCTCAAATCGAATCACAGATTCAAGCAATTGGGGATTTGCAGCTACGGAAGTTTCATATCCTAGCAGAGAATTGACGTGCTCTATTATAGCTTCACTTGAGTCAAATTGGATTGCTTGATCTAGCGCATATCCTTTTGAAACAATGAAATTTTGGATCGTTAGAATCGATTCTTGTGAAGCCTCTGCTTCAATATCAACAAGAACAACCTGCTTTTGGGCGGCTTGAGCGAGGCTTTGATAAACGAATACAAAAGCAATAAATGCGATACCAATAGAGGTCAAGACTCCAGCAATGGAGCAGATGACCCAGAAATATTTTGGCTTAGTTTTTGGCATTTTGGCTGTTGTACACAAGAAGATTTACCGATCCTCGCTCATCATTTATGAATACGTTTTCTTCATTTTCAATCGTTATGATTGCTGCTTTGATGAGCATGTATTCAAGAGCTCGAATGGCTGATGACTTTGATCCGCCACAAGATACAATCGTCCTCGAGAATCCAAGTTTTGAAGGAACAGAAGGAACTGAGATTCCGCCTCGTGGATGGGATGCCTGTGGAGCAGCTTCTACACCAGATGTTTTGCCTGGAGGCTGGGATGTTGTTTCATTGCCAAGCCATGGGCGGACTTTCTTAGGGTTAATAACACGAAGGAAAGGGACATTTGAGTCAGTAGGACAACGGCTACCAAAAAACTTGAAGGCAAACGAATGTTATCAATTGAGTATTGATCTGGCTCGTTCACCGACTTATGCAGGCTACAATAAGCCTATTATTTTGAGAATTTGGGGCGGCAATAGTGATTGTGATCGCAGGCAATTGCTCGCTAAATCATCTCTCGTCAAGCACACGAACTGGCGAACGTATAATTTTGCGTTCTTTCCAAAGGCTGATTACTCATATTTAATCATCGAAGCGCATTTTGATCCGAATGGCGCTCCTGAGCGAGGCAATGTGATGCTTGATAATATGAGTAAAATCATCAAGTGTGAACGGGTTTAGCAATTTCAGCTGCTTGGACAAGGGATGGTAGGCAGTGCGACAGCAGATGCGAGCGCGAAGCGTGAGCAGCCGAGCGAACAGCGAGCTGCCGAACAGCCTGGTGCTGCGACATTCATGGAGCAGCATGGCCCCAAGTAATCTACTGTTTAATCGTCTAAAAATGCGGTGAGTGGACTGCTCGCAACACTGTGCTGCGAAATCCCTCCAAGACCTGACTCGTAGGCAAGGCGACCTGCGCGGACGCCATCACGAAACGCAATCGCCATATTGACGGGATAGGTTGCGATGGCGATGGCGGTATTGACGAGGACGGCGTCAGCGCCAAGCTCAAGGGCGAGCGCTGCGTGCGAAGGCGCACCGATGCCAGCATCGACGACAACTGGGACTCGAGCTTGGGCAATGATGATCTCAAGCATGTCGCGAGTTTGTATGCCTTTGTTGCTCCCGATGGCTGCGCCAAGCGGCATGACAGCTGCGCAACCTGCTTCTTCGAGCCGCTTGCAAAGGACTGGATCTGCGCCACAATACGGCAACACCACAAATCCTTCTTTGGCGAGAATCTCGGCGGCTTTGAGTGTCTCGATCGGATCTGGCATCAAGTATTTTGGATCGGGATGAATCTCGAGTTTGAGCCAATTTGTCTCAAAGGCTTCGCGAGCGAGACGAGCTGCAAAAACGGCCTCATCGGCAGTACGAACACCTGAAGTGTTGGGCAATAAATGGACACGTTCGTGCTTAATATGCGAGAGCATTTCGTCATCAGCGTTCTTCATATCGATCCGCTTCATCGCTACAGTGACAAGTTCAGATTCTGAAGCAAGGATAGCTTTTCGCATCAATTCATTGCTGCTGAATTTGCCAGTTCCTGTAAACAATCGCGACTGAAATGTGCGATCTGCTATTCGAAGTGGAGTCGATTGTTGCATTTATGCAAGGTTTTGTAAAAAGCGATGAGCCTGAGCTTGAGGATTTTCGTGCTGCAAAATACTACTACTCACTGCGATGCCATAAATTCCGATGTTAAGTAATGTTTGAACATCTTTTGGCTCAATGCCACCGATCGCGAAAATTGGTTTAGCGATATTTTTTTCAGTACATTTTTTAATTATAGAAGTATATCCATCTTTCCCTAAAATTGGCGATAAATTTTGCTTGGTAGTTGTAGTTCTAAATGGTCCGACGCCGAAATAATCAACATATTCATGTCGTTGTTCAATATCAGTAAATGTATTTGCTGTGCTTCCAATAATTGAATTATTAAGAAGTTCTTTTCTTGCCTGTGAAGGATGATCATCTAACAATCCGAGATGTACTCCATCAGCATTAGTTGATTGTGCAATCTGAATTGAATCATTTATTGTAATTTTTAAATCGGCTGATTTGTATTTAGAAATTGCTTCATGCAATTGTTTTATATCTAAAGTTGAATATTTTTCTTTAAAACGAATTTGAATCCAAGGAATAGTCGCTTTTTTAGAAAATGCTATACATTGAATATGATCAAGGATCGATTTTCCTTGACTGATGAGCATAAGTTTTGGTAATTCATTCATTTATCTGCGTATAATTTGAATAGAAAGTTTTGGGCGTCCGCTCACGATGTTCGCGGCGGGCTGATTCAGGGTTTCGCTATTCGCTCATCACTCCGCTTCGCTCCGTGAGCGCTATCGCGCCCCTTACCATCCCTACGCCGCGCTGCTTGTTTTTGCTGCTTGTCTGTATTGATCTTCGAGATATTGAGTTGCTGTTTTAAAAGCTTCTTGTATTGACTTCCCTTGCGCAATAATACTCAAAAAGGCTGAAGAAAATCTACAGCCACTTCCGTGAAGTTGTGAATTATACTTTTTAGATTTAAAATAGAGTTCATCTCCTCCAGTAATTAATTTATTTCTGTAATGAGTTGGAGTTTCTTCATAGCTTTTGATAATTGTACACTTTGTTTGATTGAAATACTGAATAACATCATTTCCTACTTTTTTAACTAGTGTCTCGTATTCAGTATTATTTGGAGTGATACAGTCTATGTAGTCAAATACTTCATTAGCAAAAGAGTCAAGGAATTGAAATCCGGTAGATGAATGGATAATTGGATCCCATAGAATAAAAGTAGTTTTATTTGCTGCCCGAAGTAAATCTATACATTGCTGTAAAATGTCTTTGTTTTCAATTATTCCGATTTTGCAAAATTGAATTGAGTATTCTGACAGTATTGTTTTTAATTGTTGTAAAATAATATCTTTAGGCTGCCAGTTGCAAGAAATAAATTGTGTGTCTGTTTGTATTGTGTTGGCTGTACAAACACTCACACAAGTTTGGTTAAAATCATGGCAGGTCAAAGCATCGCGAACTAATCCTGCTCCGTGACTCGGATCATATCCTGCTATGCTTAAAATTGGTGCTGCTTGATGACTTGGCATAATTGGAGATAGCGTTTTGTAGGAAGCTCAATATCTGCTGAAGTAAAATCTTCCCAAATAAAACCTAATGTAGCAACTCCGTCAAAATAGTTTTGAGGGAGCTGCTGGATCGTTTGATTGCTTATTCCTCCTAGAGCAATTCGATTGACTGTTTTCAGAAGCGCATTTTTTATTGCTTGAAGTTCATCAGATGTGAGTTGACTTCGTTGATCGTAGAATTTGCTTCGAGGCTTGAAGATCGGACTAATAAAAGCAGCTGAAGCAGATTGATGAAAATGCTTGGCTTCGTATAGCGAATGACAAACGCATGTGCAAATCATACTTTGTTTATCAAACCAATGTGGTAATCCTGGATTACGAGCATTCAAATGAATTCCTATTAGATTAAATTCTCGAGTGAGATGATGATAATCATGCAAGATGATTCGATTATAGTATTGATTGTCAAGCTGTGATAGTAATTCTTTGACTTCAGACTCTTGGGCAAAGGGCTTGCGGATATGCAGCCATTGTAAGCCAGCATCGAAAAGATGATTTATCGCTTCTGCTTCGCCATCGAAGCAAATCTCTTTTGTCAAGACTCGTACTTCCACTTTGGCAAGTATAGAGTAAATAAATGATGTAGGCTGGGAAGTAGCTTTTTTGGACAAGCGATGGGAAGGGGCGCGTAATGTAATGGAGCGCTCAAGAAGCGAAGCGGAGTGATGAGCGAATAGCGAAACCCTGGAACAGCGCGGTGCTGCGAAGCAGCATGGCCCATCTTGATCTAACAATCGGTATTAGACGAAGAGAACCAACTTGACTTTATAGAAAGAAAATCCGCGTTCGTCTTCTTCGATGATGTCGATGAAATTCTCAGAGCCTGGTAGCTCAATTGGCGGAAAGTAGAGCTGAAATTTGACCTTTTGTCCTGGACGAGTGACGTATTTGCGGCCTGGACACATCGGGATATTGCGCACGTTTTCGATGTAATGTTTTTTTCCATTTGGATCGACAATGTGAAACGACTCCATAGCACAAATCCAGGTTTGGCTCATAAATTTGTCGCTTTCGCGATCATGTGTGTACACCATGTGTACGATAGTCGCCTTAGGTGTCAATTCGATCTTTTCGAGTGTGACACCTTTCAGATTTTGGTCTTTGTAGTCGGGCAGGGGATAGACCTGTGTACTAGCTGCTGTGGCTAGACTCGTCATGATGACTGCTGACAAAATGAATTTAAATGGACTCATACGGCGATAACGAGTTCAATTTTATAAAAATTGAAGGGGCTACCAAATCCAGCTTCTTCGATAAAATCGTAGATATTGATAGAATTGTCCCAGTCAATTTTTTCGTAATAGATCTTAAACTTCTTGAGCTGTGCCCTTTTGAAGATGTATTTCTCTGGGCAAACAGGGATGTTGCGAGCCTTTAAAAATTTGTACTTTTTGCCTGTTTTGTGATCTTTGAGGTATGAATTTGGAGAGATGCAGCACCATCCGTCCATTCCATTGCTTTTATAGCTCATTTCAATGATCGTATGTTCATCAGTGACAGTGATACTGATGAGTTCTGTATCAGTTAAGTGTTTGGAGTCATGCTTTGGCTTGTTAAACGTCTGGGCTGCCAAATGTGTCATACAAAACTGCATCACTAAGCATAAGAAGGATATCAATATGACTTTATAGATAGACATCAATCATCAATTAGCAACAACAACGCCAAGAAGAGTTATGAATATATTTCTCCACCTGCATCGACAAATTCGCTAGCTTTTTCTTTCATCCCTTTTTCAAGGACTTGATCAGAATCTAGACCATGCTCGGCTGCATATTCTCTCACTTCTTGTGAGATTTTCATGGAGCAAAACTTCGGCCCGCACATACTGCAGAAGTGCGCAACTTTAGCATTTTCGCTTGGCAAAGTCTCGTCATGATATTCGCGAGCGCGATCAGGATCGAGTGCAAGATTAAATTGATCATTCCATCTGAACTCAAATCTCGCTTTGCTCAATGCATTGTCGCGATTGTATGCTGCTGGATGCCCTTTGGCAAGATCAGCAGCGTGAGCAGCGATTTTGTAGGTAACAACACCCGTGCGTACATCTTCTCGGTTTGGTAAGCCGAGATGCTCTTTAGGAGTGACGTAGCAGAGCATCGCGCAGCCATACCAACCGATTTGAGCTGCTCCGATAGCAGACGTGATGTGATCGTAGCCTGGCGCAATATCAGTCGTCAGTGGTCCAAGTGTATAGAATGGAGCTTCGTAGCAATGCTTCAATTGCTCGTCCATATTTTCTTTGATGAGCTGCATCGGAACGTGACCTGGACCTTCGATCATGACTTGAACATCATGTTCCCAAGCAATTTTCGTCAGTTCGCCGAGCGTTCGCAACTCAGAGAATTGTGCCTCATCATTGGCATCGGCGATTGAGCCAGGACGCAAGCCATCTCCAAGCGAAAATGACACATCGTAGGCTTTCATAATCTCACAAATGTCTTCAAAGTGAGTGTACAAGAAATTTTCCTTGTGATGCGCCAAGCACCATTTGGCGATGATGCTTCCACCACGCGAGACAATGCCAGTTGTACGCTGCGCAGTCATCGGAATGTATCGAAGCAAAACTCCAGCATGAATCGTAAAATAATCGACGCCTTGTTCTGCTTGTTCAATTAACGTGTCACGATAGATTTCCCAAGTCAGATCTTCTGGTTTGCCGTTGACTTTTTCAAGAGCTTGATAGATTGGTACTGTTCCTAGCGGAACTGGACAGTTACGAATAATCCATTCACGCGTTTCGTGGATATTTTGTCCAGTAGACAAATCCATAATGGTATCAGCGCCCCAGCGTGTCGACCAAACTGCTTTTTCGACTTCTTCTTCAATTGTCGAAGTCACAGCAGAATTTCCGATGTTTGAATTGATCTTGACAAGGAAGTTGCGGCCAATAATCATTGGCTCCGCTTCTGGGTGATTGATATTTTTCGGGATGATCGCTCGACCGCAAGCGATTTCGTCTCGTACAAACTCTGGTGTGATGACTTTTGGTATAATCGCTCCAAAATGCTGCCCAGGATGCTGAACACCTGCATCTTTGACTTCTTGCAATCGTTGATTTTCTCTGATAGCGACATACTCCATCTCAGGAGTGATGATGCCCTGACGAGCGTAATGCATCTGCGATACGTTATTGCCTTCTTTTGCGACTCGCGGCTTTTGCACAACATCGAATTGCAGCTTTTCGTCAGACTGACGTGAAGCTCGCTCGCGAGCATATTCAGAAGTAAAATCTTCTAGGATTCTGACATCGTCTCGTGCATCGATCCACGATTCACAAATCCGCGGAATTCCTTTGCGAACATCGATCTCAATACTCGGATCAGTAAACGGGCCGCTTGTATCATAAATCGTGACAGCTTGATTTGATTCTTGTTCAAGACCATATGCTGTAAAACGAGCTGGCGAATCTTCAAGCTCAATTTCGCGCATTGCGACACGTACATTGTGAAGAGTCCCATCAACATAAATCTTCTTTGATTTTGGAAATGGCTTGCGAGTGATCGTTGATTCTTGTGGAAGTTTTTCCTTCTTCATATAGGTATTCGTCTTAGCCGCCAGCAGTTGCTCTAATGATGAGCAGGCGATCATGTTCATGTAATGTCGTCGTTGCCCAAGCAGACTTTGGGATGACTTGTTCGTTTATTGCAACAGCCACACCGTCAAGGTTTGACACACCAATTTCAGCTAAAACTGCTTCAAGCAGTCTAGTAGAATTGAGTTGGTGTTCTTCTCCGTTTACAGTGATTTGCATAAGGTGCAAAGGTGGTGTACAAGTGCAATATCAGATGCACAATTTGAATGACAAGTTACGAATCTGTCAATGTCTTCAAAAAAGGCGATGACTTCAATCTATCTTTGAGCAATGGCTTTGATTACCTGCTCACAATTGACCAAACAATACGGATCACTTACAGTTCTTGATCATGTCGATTTAACAATTGAGCAAGGCGAGATTGTGTCTATTGTAGGCGCATCTGGAGCAGGCAAGAGTACGCTCCTCCATATCATTGGTACGCTCGACAATCAATATCAAGGCTCAGCGAAACTTGACGGACAAGAGATTTCGCAGATGTATGGCAAGCGACTTGCAGCTTTTCGGAATCAAAATATCGGATTTGTTTTTCAATTTCATCAATTGCTACCCGAGTTTACGGCGCTTGAGAATGTTTGTATTCCAGCTTTTATAGCCAAGAAGTCAAAGAAAGATGCTGAGGCTGAAGCAAAACGACTGCTAGATTTCCTTGGACTCAAAAATCGCTTTGGTCACAAACCATCAGAGCTCTCGGGTGGCGAGCAGCAGCGCGTCGCTGTTGCACGAGCATTAATCAACAAGCCGAAGGTCATCTTCGCTGATGAACCGTCGGGTAATCTCGATACAAAAACAAGCGAAGAACTGCATCATCTATTACTTAATCTGCGAGACGAAATGGGTCAAACAATCGTCGTCGTGACGCACAATCCTAATCTCGCACAGATGAGTGACCGTACCCTGACGATGGCAGACGGTCGTATAGTCGATTAGCATTCAAGCGGTCGCTACCCCGACTACTCAGGGTTGTGCTCCGTGGCTCGCTATTCGCTCGGTCTCACTTCGTGAGTCTGCTTCGCAGCGCTTGTCCGAGGAAAATGATAGATGTAGAGATTTAGAGGAGTAATTTTCCTGTATCCTCAGCGAATTCAAGTGGAGTATTCAGAATGCGCAAGGAGTCTTCAACGTGACCTGACGTCAAGCCAATCAAAGGTTTGGTTAATATCAGTCTATCTTTAAGAAAGATAGGAAGGTCATTTAATGAGCTATCATCATCGAGTATTACAAAATCACTAACTTCTTCGCTAGAAGTAAACCATTTTATGATTTCTTCTCTTCTATTGAGATGATTATCATTAGGCGGCAATTTACTAATGCTATTCACGTTTACGCCTCTGAACCTGAAGATTTTAACCCAATCATTCGGAGAATACCGATCTTTATGCGAAGTAGTTAACAGGATGTCAGAGTTGCTTTCAAGAAGAATCTGATTAAGAGCACTTACAGATTGAGATTTAAACATAGAGAAGCCATCCTCAAGTATTTGAGGAGCACTCCAAGGCTTGGCAGGTAGCATTACACCATCTATATCTAGTAAGATTTGCATCTGTACAAATGTAGCTGTTTTTACCCAATGATTTCCTTCAATTCGTCAATATCAATGCCATTGTACAAAGCGTCTTGCTGATTTAACATTTTGATTTTGTCGAGTGTGTCCCAATCTTCTATGACAAAATTTACATCCTCCCAATCAAACACACTTTGTAAGCTGGGCAAGGGATAATCGGAAATAATATCTAAATCAAAGCCAGTAATGATAGAGCTTATATATCTATGATGTCCATCAACAATTGAATGATTAGATGATACATGTATGGGCATAAACTTTAGGTTATGAGTCATTTTTATGCAAATCCGTTTGATGATTGGAAGAGAAAGTAACTCATGAGTTGAGGTTAGAATATGGTCTTTTGTATTCAATTTTTCAATAATTAAATCTTTAGTTATTTCCATGTCAGCAAATGTATCAATACCTATTCATAAAGAACTAAACAATCATTGACATCAAGGCTGAGGGATAGGAGCAGCGCGAGCTTGCGAGCGGACGCCGAGCGGAGCGTAGGCGGCTAGGCTACCGTACTGCGGATAGCCCGACCTGAATAAAAAATTCTCCTTGAAGAGATTCAAGGAGAATTTTTGTGAAGGGCAGCCCCAAATTATTTTTAAAATAAACGAATTATTCGGCGACTTCGGGAGCGGCTTCTATTTTTTCTCGTACCCATTTATAATAAGCACGAAGGTCTGAATCAATGGGTGCTCCAACATCCCACTGGATGAGATTGTTGCGGCCGCGATATTCGATGTCCATAAAGCTGACCATATTGCCGCGCTGGAATAAATTGCGCTTGGTCAAGCGGAGATATTGCGCTTCTTCGAAGATGCGAACGAGTGTCTCGCGGTCAAGTGTTTTGATGTGAGTAAGATCTTGGTCGACAGTGCGCTTGAGTGAAACTGCTCCAGTAGCGCCATTGATATGCCATGCCGTGTAGCTGCCAGCAAATCCGCCTTGGCTGCCGATGACGAGAGAATAATCAGCAGGCTCAACAGATTTTTGAGCACAACTTGCTGCCAGAAAAAGAAATAGAATCGGAGTCAAAAAAAGCAGTCGCTTCATAAGCTTGAGTTTGTTTAAGTAAATCAAAAACGATGCTCAATCTGCGACTGCTGCTCAAACTGGCTTATTTATTACTTATCCCATCGGCGGGTAGAAGAATTGCTCTTTCGTGATTTTGCCATTTTGGACTTCGTAGACGCCGATTTCGGTCATTTTCATCGGCTGCTGGCTTTCGATATGGACGAGATCCATCGCGTAGGTTACAGCAAAATGTCCGTCTGCAACGATCGGTTGTGAGACTTCGACGTTTTTGATTTCCATCGTCTTTTGCCAGTTGTCACCTTTTTCTTGCATGGCATCAAAGCCTTGGACAGTGTGTCCATCGTTTTCGATGCTTTGACATTCAGGTGAGTAGAGTTCTTGCCAGATTTCGCGGTCTTTGCCTTCTTGAGACATTTCGTAAAAGCGATTGGCGACTTCTTGTGTATTTTGAGACATGGGTTTATGTTTTTTGTGAACTCCAATTTACTAAATAATTAGGTATGTCATCAAAAGGAAAAGTTACAGGTATTGGTGGTGTGTTTTTTAAATGCAAAAATCCAGAAGCGCTTAAGCAATGGTATGCTGATCATCTTGGGCTCAATGTCGATCAATATGGCTGCTTGTTTTCAGTAGGCTTTCAGTCAAGTGAAGAGCAGCGTAGCACACTTCAATGGTCAACATTTGGAGAAGACGCTCCTTCGTTTGCGCCTTCTGACAAGCAATTTATGATCAATTATCGTGTCGATGATATGGCATCGATTCTCGAAAAATTACAAGCAGCAGGAATTGAGCCGCTCGACGAAGTTGCGACGTATGATTATGGTAAATTCGTCCATATTCTTGATCCTGAAGGCAACAAACTTGAGCTTTGGGAGCCGAAGGATTCAGTCTTTATTCCTGAGTAGTTTAATAGCTGCTTTTCCAGATATGGACGAGACCGTCGCAGCCACCAGTTGCAAATGTTTTACCATCTGCTGCAAAGTCGATCGTATTGATCCAACCGCAGACTGAACCCTTTTGATGACCTTCAAGTTCAGGATATCCAGTTCCTGACGATGTCTCAAAAAGGTAGACTTCACTTTGAGTGGTAGCGGCTGCTAGAGACTTGCCGTCAGGACTAATTGCAATCGGGCCGTAAGAAGCACTTGGCAAAATACCTTTCTCTTTTGTTTCTGTCATAAACAGAAACTTCTGGATTGACTTGTCAGCAGCAGAAAAGTAGATGGCATCTATTTCTGGAGTAAAAGCAATGCTATTGTCCATGCCTTCTGCTAGGCTAGCACCACCATCTACAGTAAACATCTTTTTGTATTCGTCACTTTCATAAATGTTGATGACACCGTTATCATTCATACAAGCAAATAATTTTCCGTCTTTGCTCCATGTCGCAGAGCTATTGCCGCCTTGCTCGCTAAAGAGGATGCGATAGGTGTCAGCAGAATAAATTTTGATCTCGCCATCAAACGTTGTCACTGCGATGCGGCCGCCATCTGGACTAAATGAAATAGACTCGACATACGACATTCCTGTACTGAGTGTTTTGACGAGTGAGCCATCTTGTAGATTCCAGAGATTGAGATTGCCGTCATAGCCGCCGCTTGCTACGAGTGTGCTGGCTGGATTGATATCAATGCTTTGCACTGTGCCTCGATGTCCTTTTGTTGCCCAGAGTTGTTTGCCTGAATTAATGTCCCAGAGTTGGAGTTCTTTGTATGAAGTCGCTGCTAGATAGTTGCCATCTGTAGATAATGCGAGTCGATTGACTTCGCGCTTGCCATTATTTGGATCATTGGTTCCGACGTCAAACGTTTTGAGCGGATCACCGACAAATTCACTTCCATCAAAGCCGTCTTCTTCTGCTTGGGCGTTTTCGGCATCTTCTTCAAGAAGTGCTTCGTTTGGGCCTGTGATCTCGTCCGAAACCGGTTGATCTATTGTGGCAGTATCAGATTCTATTGTAGTTGAGCCGCTACATGAATACAAGCAAAAAATACTCAATGCAAATAGTAAAGAAAGAAGTGGAGTTTTCATGAGTGGGGATTTGTATTTATAAAATTAAAGAATTTGTTTTTATTAAAAAAAAACTGAAGAAATAATGGGCTCACCGCCTCATGACTTCGGCGGTCGGGCTACAACCCTGAGTAGTCGGGGTCCGGCACTCTCTCCGAGTTCCTTGCAGTCACTCGGAGTTCAGACAACGCCTTCTATCCCTCAGCCAAACAGTCTGGACAAGCGATGGGAAGGGGCGCGAAGCGCTCATCCCGATTTATCGGGATGATGAGCGAGTAGCGAAACCCTGTATCCCCGACTACTCAGGGTTGCAGCGCGGTGCGCGAGCTTGCGAGCGCATGGCCCTAAAGAATGAATATTACTTGACAGATTCATCAAGCGTTTTGGCTCTTTCGTACAATTAAATTTAAACGAAAAAGGACTCGTCTGATCTTGTGGTCATGATACCCGAACTAGCAGCTTGTTTACTTTTATTTGGATGCCTTGTGTATGGTTTTGTACTACGAAAGTCAAAGTCAACTTATTCAGATCAGTCACATGCGGAATGGCGATAAGTTATCGACGCAATGCTTTAGGGCATTTCTCATATAATATTTCAAGAATACGTTTTTTCTGATAATCGCGTTTTGATGGATCCATACCAGGATTGCCATCTCGAATAAGAGAAATTAAATCTGTACCAACGCAAGACTCAAAGCGACGATCTATAAATTTGTGCTTGTTGTGGCAGCTACATATTTTATTCGCATATTCTTCTGCACGAATAATATTTGCATCATTAATAGTAGTAGAACCTACATTTCCTAATTGGAAATTAGTATTCGATTTAAATGATTCGACCTCATCTTCACTCGCTTCTCTGACCAGTCTAAATCCTGTATGAAACATCGGATAATCTGGTATTTCATAATGACGATTCGTGACGCGCATTTCGACAGCTTCGTCATAGAAAGAGCCGCCTCGTAATACGCGATTATCGCCGCGTGAAGCACCTTTCGGATTATCAGAAATCAAGCGCTGGTACACATTTGCATCATAGTAGTCTTGGCACCATTCCCAGACATTGCCGCTCATGTCATAGACGCCGAGGCGATTGACGGTTTTTGATTTGACAGGCTTTGGTTGATCGGTATTTGTCATATACCAGCCAGCAGCAGAGGCAGCATTTGATCCTGAATATTCTTCATATTCAAATGTTTGCGCACCGCGTGCGACATATTCCCATTCAGCTTCGTAAGGTAACCGATATTCGTAGCCATCGATTGATTGTTTACTCATCCATCTTGCAAAAGCTTGCGCATCATTCCAGCTGACATGCACGACAGGCAGATCAAAATCATCAGGCATTATTTCATCGCCGAGAGCTGTATGCCGCCAGTTTATTCCTTCAGCTTTTTTCCACCCAAGCTGGTCATCATACGTATTGGAATATCCAAGTCGCTCGGCATCAGTTTCATAGTTACTTTCGAGAATAAATGCTGCAAATTGTGCAACTGTAATTTCTGCTTCACTCATCGAAAATGGTGAAAGCGAAATTGTATGCGACGGATATTCATCATCTTCGCAATCTCTATATTGCGGATCACGTGTCTCATCACAGCCATACGAAAATTGTTTTGTGCCCGGTATTTTGACGAGACCTTTTTCGATGTCTGTTATTTGATTGCCCATATTTAAATACGCAAATGTTGCATTCGGATCTTCTATTAAAATACTCGGAGAAGATTCTCGCATCACAAAATACCAATACGCGCCTGCTGCTAACAAACCAAGCAAAAGCAATAGGAAAAACCACTTGAAAAGTCCGCCAGATGTTTTCTTTTCTGAGGTGTTTTCGTAGCGGCGTTTTTTAGGACTTGCTTGTGTTTTTTGTTTTGATGGTTTTTGTTGAGGCGATTCATGTACACCAGTGATGACAGTTTTGTCATCATCTACTGCTTGCGATGATGTTGAAGCTGCGAGCGGAGCAGCTACGGCTGTTTGTTGATTTGATAATTTTGCAAGCACTTCATCAGCTGACGAAATACGATTATTCGGTTCTTTTTGAAGGCACTGTTTGACGATTGATTGATACGGCTGCGGTATCGTTTCTATTTCTTGCGGCAAATTGGCTTTTAATATATTGTCTTCTACCATGCGACGGCTCAAGCCAGTCGTGCCTTGACCAAACGGAGCTGCACCAGTAAAAATCTTATAGACAATGGCACCAGCACTCCAGAGATCAGAATTCCGTTTGATCGCTTGATTGCCAAGCAGCTGCTCTGGAGACGAGTAGGAGAGCGTCCCACCGATCATCGAATTATCGATTTCGCTTTGTACCGATTCTTCAAAACCTTTACTCAATCCAAAATCCGTAATCTTCGGAATAAAGTGGCCGCTCAGCGGATCGACACTGATTAAGATATTAGCAGGCTTAATATCACGATGGATGATATTGTTTTTATGCAAAAATGAAATGCCCTCAAACAAACCTCGAATGATTTCTGCACGTTGTTCGGCATTGATCGCATTGCCTTGCTGCTTGAGCAGCGTTTCGAGATTCCCATTTTCGTAGTATTGCATAATGCCATAATCACGCGCGCCATCATCGCGCGTAAATCGAAAACACTGCTCATAATACGCAATGTGCTGATGCTCATTTAATGCCGAAACAAGCTCAACTTCTTTTTTTAAACTGACCTCTCGCTTCTGAGCGCCTACATATTTGACAGGCGCGATTTTGAGCGCGATATAGCGCGATCGCACTTTGTCATAAGCTTTAAAGACACGTCCAAAACCGCCCTCACCCAGCTGCGCATCAGGATCACTCGGATTGTAGACATAGCGTTTTTTAAAGTCTTCGTAAGTCATATTCGGGGCTTCAATCTCGTATCGTGAAAATACATCTTCTTCGAGAGCTCTCCCTCATATTTACAAACAATTATGATTTGGGGCTGCCCGCTCGCCATAGGCTCGCGGTCGGGCTATTCGGCAGTACGGTACCTAGCTTTCATTGCTTTTAAAATGATTTTGTCACTCCGCACCTTGTTGCGGAGTCTTTATGCAAAGTGTAGATCAACAGATGCCGCAACGGAGTGCTGCATGACAAATAAAAAAAAGCAATGAAATCCACTCGCTGCGCTCGTGCTGCCTTCTATCCCTCAGCC
>JAHDHF010000211.1 GCA_020631455.1 Saprospiraceae bacterium | reverse complement strand
AGCAGCCAGAAGGTCTCTGCCTTACAGCAGTCTCGTACCGCGAAACTCCAAATGATCAATTACTCATCAGAGCAGATCGAGCCAAACAAGGTCGCCCACTTCAGTTGCCTCAAGGAGCGATCGTAGGCACGAGTTCGTCACGCCGCAAAGCACAGCTCCTTGATCTCGCTCCTGAAATTGAACTTAAAGACATCCGAGGCAATGTCCCAACACGAATTCAAAAGCTTCGAGATGGACAATTTGATGCGATCGTTTTAGCAGCTGCTGGGATTGAGCGACTCGATCTTGACCTCGATGGTTTGATCTCCATCAAAATGCACACGAGCGAATTTGTGCCTGCGCCAGCTCAAGGTGCTCTTGCATTTCAGACTCGTGTAGATGATCTCAAGACGAGGCGATTATTCAAAAAGCTCCATCGAACAGATGTATCGACATGCACGAATGTAGAACGCACGGTCCTCAAGAATCTAGACGGCGGCTGCCATACGCCGATTGGTGTGTATTGCGAGCGCGACGCCAATGGTGCTTTCACAGTCAATGCTGCTTACGCTACTGCTTGGGATAAACCTGTCAAGCGCGTCATGCTTTCTTCGACAACGACAGCAGGACTCGCAGAGCGCGTGCTTGCTGAAATTCAATAAGTCGTGAAACGCATTTTTTTATCTCGGGAATTACGTGACGGAAGCCCATTTCGTCAATTAATTGATCTGCCTGAGATAGAATTGATTGCACAATCACTCATAGATTTTCAGTCGCTGGATTTTGAAATGCCGCCTGCTGATTGTGTTTTCGTCTATAGCCCACGCGGTGCTCAAGAATTCATTCTTCTAGGTGTCGAACAGCCCAAGCTTCTTGCAGCCATGGGCAAACGAACAGCTCAAATATTGAACAAGCAATTTCGAGTTGATTACATCGGCAATGGAAAAGCTCAAGCAATTGCTACGGATTTACAGCAGCATTTTTTAATAGAAACAATTTCATTTATCGAAGCACAAAACAGCTTAAAAAGTGTCGAGAAATTGCTTAGCGATTCCATTCAAAAAATACCTGTTGTCGCATATTCCAATACACCAAAGACAATTCAGCTACCTGATATTGATATTGCAATATTGACTAGCCCGATGAATGTCGAGGCATTTTCAAGATCGACAACTCATTTGCCTGAAGCTGTTATAGCCATAGGTCAGACAACTGCTCAAGCCGTACGAGAGCTTCTTTACACTGGGCTTATCATTGCCGAGCAGCAAAGCGAAGAAGCGATGTACAAAGCGCTTATCGATTTACTTGACTAAACGAGTCAAACAACTTCTTCGGAATACCGTTTTGTGTTTGTGAAAAAGACGTACAAAACACTCCGATTGATTTTAGGTGATCAATTAAATTCTCAGCATTCGTGGTATTCAGAAATAGGTGATTCTGTGTTGTATCTCATCATGGAGATGAAGCAGGAAACAGATTACGTCAAGCACCATATCCAAAAAGCAGCGGCATTCTTTTTGTCGATGCGTGCATTTGCTAATCAGCTAGAAGCTGCTGGTCACCATGTTTTGTATTACAAACTTGATGACGAAAAAAACAAACAGAATTTACACGAGAATATCAAACAACTTATTTTACAATTCAAAATTCAAACCTTTGAATATCAGCTGCCAGATGAATATCGACTCGATCAGCAGCTCAAAGAATTGTGTGATGATTTATCAGTAGAAACATGCGCAGCCGATACAGAGCATTTTTTAAGCAACCGCGATGAAGTCGAGATATTTTTTGAAGGCAAAAAAACATATTTAATGGAATCGTTTTATCGCATGATGCGAAAACGCTACTCCATTTTAATGGAAGATCAAAATCCGAATGAGCCGCTCACAGGAAAATGGAATTACGATCACTCTAATCGTAAAAAGCTACCAGCAAAAATTGCTATTCCAGAAAAACTCAATTTGCAAAATGATGCAAGTGATATATTCAATCTCTTAAAAAAAGAACAAATTGAAACTATTGGTCGGAATCATACAAACACAATTTATTGGCCGATCAATAGAGAGCAGAGTCTTGCCTTACTAGATGATTTTATTGAACATCGTTTATCCAATTTCGGAGCATATCAAGATGCGATGACTGATCGGGATTGGCTGCTCTTTCATTCGGGCTTGAGTTTTTCTCTTAATACCAAAATGCTCTCTCCCCTTGAAGTCGTCAAGAAAGTTGAAGCAGCTTTCCATCAAAATCCAGAACAATATTCTATAGAACAAGTAGAAGGATTTATACGCCAAATAATCGGTTGGCGCGAATATATACGTGGTATTTATTGGGCTAAAATGCCTGACTATTCTCTATTAAATTATTTCGAGCATAAAGAAAAATTGCCAAGCTGGTTTTGGACAGGCGAAACAAAAATGAAATGTCTGTCAGTCGCCATTAATCATTCGCTTGATCATGCGTACGCGCATCACATTCAGCGGCTCATGCTCACTGGGAATTTTGCATTACTACTTGGCTGCGATCCTGATGAAGTTGATGCTTGGTATCTCGGTATTTATATCGATGCGATCGAGTGGGTCGAGCTGCCAAATACGCGCGGCATGAGTCAATTTGCTGATGGTGGTATCGTCGGTACAAAACCCTACGTCAGTAGTGCGAATTATATCCAAAAAATGGGCGACCATTGCAAAAAATGTTATTATAATTACAAGGATAAATTTGTAGAAAAAGGCTGTCCATTCAATTCGCTTTATTGGAATTTTTATATAAAAAATGAATCCAAACTCAGCAAAAATCCAAGGATAGGATTCGCCTATCGGCATATCAATAAAATGACTGATGATGAAAAAGCCGCACTTCAAGAAAAAGCAGCTGA
>JAHDHF010000048.1 GCA_020631455.1 Saprospiraceae bacterium | reverse complement strand
TAATAACAAAAACTTCAAAAGGTTGCAAACCACTTGATGTAGGAGCCAATCTGATGGCCTCTAATATGTTGTCAATCTTTTCTTGAGGAACGACTATACCATTCATAGCTTTGGTTGCGTACCTCTTATTTAGTAATTCTATGTAGTCCATTGTACTGATTTGAAGTACAAAGGTCAGTTTTTAGATCGTAATAAAAATTGATCTATGGTAAGAAGCTAGTAGTTTGCAATTTCTTTTCTCACTCGACTCAGACTTTCTGGTGTGATTCCCAAGAAGGATGCAATTTGATAGTTTGGAATTATCTTTTCGAATATTTCATATTCTTCGATAAATTTCTCATATTTTTCTTTTGCTGAAAGTGTGAGCAGTCCAAATATTCTTTTTTGTAGTGCAGTAATTCGATTTTGAAGATTCATGCCATGTTTTAATCCAAATTCAGGATACTTAGAAAATAGTTCTTCAAGTTTTGATTGTTCTATTAGTATGATTTTTGAATGTGAAAGACTTTCAATACTTAGAAGAGATTTATCGTTATTGAATAAGGTCATGTAATCGCTAATCCACCAATTCTTAGTTGCAAATTGCAACGTGTGGTCTTTACCTTTTTCAGTTTTGTAAAAAGCTCTCAGGCACCCGCTTGCTACAAATATTTGGATCTTTCTAGAAGAATTTGCTTGAAGAATTATTTTACCTTTTTCTATATTTCTTTCAATAGCAATAGCTTTCAGATCTTTTATAATTTCATCTGATAAAACAATACTTTTCTCTAAATATTCGATTAATTCTTTCATTTTAAATTCCTCGCACTAATGTTTCGAGCTTTTAAATTAAGAGTTTTTTTTGGATTCTTTTTTCGGACAAGCGCTGCGAAGTGGTGGCGAAATGAAATGAAGCCAGACGCGACGTAGGAGCGGCCGAGCGCACAGCGAGCCACGAAGCATAGCGACCGCTACGAGCTTGCGAGGAGCGGATGGCCCACAATCAGCATTCTACTAGCAGACGCCATGATCTTGAAACCAACCTGCACGGCTCAAAACGTCTTTACTATAATTGCCGCCAGTCGTTGAAGCATCGACTGGCTCTCCGCCTTGGATATGGCGGCGCATAATCGATCCAGGCCCAGCATTATATGAGGCAATGGCAGCACGAAGTAGATCGCGCCCTTGCAGGCTCGTTTTTCGCTGGAGATAATCCATAAAGTCACGGAGCAGCTTGACGCCGTAGTAGATATTAGCGCGTGGATCTTTCCATTCGGGCGTATCTGTAAAGTGGCTGTGCCAGCGATCATCGACTTGCACGAGTCCGCGGCCGTGACCATGATCGCCAGTACCGTGTGGCCCAGGCGGTGAGAGCGCAAGCCCAACATGAGATTCGCGTGAGAGAATACCAGCTAGAATACTGAGATCAATATTGTATGCTTCAGACGCCTTGCGCAATATCGGCATGTACTTCTGCAGCTCTTGGAGCTGCTTGTTCATGCTCTGATTGTTGGGCGTATATGTTGTGACGTATTTGTTTTCGCAGACTTTGGGCTGCTCAGCGATCACAATACCGCTACTGCTAGATGAAGAAGGAGCCGATGATGGAATTGTTGTACTTCCCAGCTCTGTAGGTCGAGCATGCGCGACGAGCATTTGCCATGTGCGAGGCCCGACGATACCATCTGGTGAGAGACCTCTCGATTTCTGAAAAGCGATCACAATACTCTCGGTATATGGGCCAAACTTTCCATCAGGCGGCAGTCGAAACCCAAACGGTCGCAACATGTGCTGCAACATCTTAACGTGGCCATTGAGATGGCTGCGTGTGTGGCTTGTGCCATCATTGAGTCTGAGTGTCGGTAAAGCTGACATATGGTTATTGGATTCTGAAAGATGCGGTCTTTTGCTAAATCCAACAAATTTTGATGCTTCAATTTGCGTTTATAGATCGAGTATCTTCTATCGTCGAAAAACAAGCAGCCAATACTGGTGTTATAATCGGCGTCTGCTCTCAAGCAAGTACATTTGATTCAGAATAGCTCCAAGACTCGTGCTCTTATCCGAAAATATCAAAATCGCGCTGCGATCTATTAAAGGAAATCTCTTGCGTACAGCATTGACTGTGATGATTATCGCGATTGGGATCATGGCACTCGTGAGCATCTTGACAGCTATTGATGGTATTAAATCATCATTGAGTAGCAGCTTCTCGAGTATGGGAAGTAATTCATTTGAGATCGTACGCAAAGGTGATGGCGTACGCCGCAATGGCCGCCGCCAAAAGCGAGGCGAACTCATTTCATACAAGCAAGCAACGGACTTTAAAGAGAACTACGAGTATCCGGCTGATGTTGCGCTTTCAGTCACTTGGAGCGGCCAAAGCGTTTTGAAGTACAAAGACGAAAAAACAAATCCAAATATCTCGATCTATGGAGGTGACGAAAATTATCTCCTCGCCAAAGGATTTGATCTTGAATACGGACGTAATTTCTCCGAGATTGAAGTGCAGAATGGTCAAAAGGTAGCCATCATCGGCGCTGATCTCGCAGATATTTTGATCGGAGGAAGCCGAGAGCGAGCGATCGGCCGTGTCATCTCGATCAATAATAAAAAGTTTAGAGTCATCGGCGTACTCAAAGGCAAAGGCGCCAGTATGTCAAGCAATGATCGCTTTGGCATCGTGCCGATCACAGCAGTACGCCAATACATCGGTAGCAATCCGACGTATCAAATCACAGTCGCCGTCAAAGCTGCTACCGATATGGAGGCTGCAATGGCAGTCGCCGAAGGCGCATTTCGTCGGGCGCGTGGTCTTCGTCCGGGTGATGACGATGATTTTGAAATCAGCAAGAGCGACGCCATCGTTAATATCTTGATGGAAAGTACAAGTACGATCCGTATTGGGACATATGTAATCGCAGGCATGACGCTCATCGGCGCAGCTATTGGTTTGATGAATATTATGCTCGTCAGCGTCACGGAGCGCACACGCGAGGTCGGTGTCCGCAAAGCACTCGGCGCCACACGCCAAGCGATCTTGACGCAGTTTCTGACAGAAGCAGTCGTTATCTGTGTGATCGGCGGTTTCCTAGGTGTTTTTCTTGGATTCTTGGCTGGTAATCTCGTTCCATTTTTCCTCGGAGGAGCTTTTGTTGTGCCTTGGGCATGGATGATTGGCGGCATTATCATTTGCGTCATCACAGGACTCGTCTCAGGTATTTATCCAGCCTACAAAGCTGGTGGCCTTGATCCGATCGAGAGCCTTCGCCACGAATAATTTTTAATTTTTTATGGGCCATCCGCTACTCGCAAGCTCGTAGCGGTCGCTATGCTCCGTAGCTCGCTGTTCGCTCGGCTGCTTCTCCTTCGTCGTCGCATCTGACTTCATTGCATTCAGTCACTACTTCGCAGCGCTTGTCCGAGCGTTCATGTAACGATGGTTCGATTTTGGTGTATATTTACACCAATTAAACAAGCATAACATGGCACGCCAAAGTATCTCATTAACAAAACCAAACGATGAATGGCTCAAAGCTCAGGTACAGAGTGAAGAATACTCGAGCAAGAGTGAAGTAGTCAATGATATTATCCGTCAAGTAAGAAGACAACAAGCCGAAATCGACTTGATAAGAGCCAAGATCAAACAAGCAGAAGCAAGGGGTTTCTCAAAATCTACTCCAGCTGAAATCCTTGCTAAGGCCAAATCAAGACTTAATGGCTAACTATATTTTGAATGAAGTCGCTGAAGAAGATTTGATTCGTATTTATCTCTTTGGAGTTTCTCAATTTGGAGAAAAACAAGCCGAAAAGTATTTCAACCAATTCTTCTTTTGTTTTGACCGTATCGCTGATAAGCCTTACTTATTTGAATCAGTAGATTTTATTATGCCAGGATACAGGCGATGCATTTGTGGATCAGACACTATTTATTTCAGAATTAATAACCACTCAGTAGAAATAATGACAATTGTCGGGAGGCAAGATTTCTAATAAAACAAAATGAAAAATTTACAAAATATTCGTTTCCATGATGCTTCTGTTGAATCTATAAAATTTTTATTTAATACATCAATAGAAATCGTTATAGAAGTATTTGATGAATCAAGCGAAAGCTTTAAAACTATTCAAATTGTATTCAATGATGTTAAGCAGATGAAGTTCTCTGGATTTTCATTAAATGAAAATTCTGATGTAGAGATTTTTTCTTTTGATTTTAAGGAACGAAAAGAATTTTTTGACTGCAAACTTACCTTACTGACAGGATTTGAAAAGATGAGTACTACATTTCATTTTAGCTACAAAAATTCAGTTGCTACTCATTTGGCATAGGGATAGTAGGCAGCGCCCGAAGGGCGGATTTTGTAGTATATTTTTTAATAGAAAAATAAATTACAAAAGCTAGGCTACCGTACTGCCGTATAGCCCGCCGCTGCAATTTTTAATTGTAGCGGATGCCCCATTTTTTCTATTAAAATATTAGCGTCTAAATGTATAGGAATATTCTTTGACATTTCCGACGCCATCGCGTGCTACGATGCGGACAGTGTTCTGGCCCTTAGGACAGCGCTCATCAAATTGATAAGTGATGCGGCCATTTTTAGAATTGTATTCAAATAAAACCCACTGGTCATTGATGTAGCCGTCGTAGCTCTCGACGCCAGTTTTATCATCCGAGAGGCGGAACTGCATACTCGAGTATTTGCGCATGTCTTTTTTGAGGCGAGTTGCTTTGATGACCGGCGGCTTGGTGTCCGTCAAGATGCAGTAATTGCCAAATGAACGCGTCTTTGCGACAAGTTGATCGCCTTCCCAGCTGCTCGGGCGCGCACTGATGCCGCCGCCACTACAATCTGCTATAAATGCTTTTGAGCGCAAGGACTCAGGGATATTATTTGCTCGGATTTTAATGTCGATATACTTGTGGAGCGGCACTTCCTTGTCGCCAAATTCGTAGACAGCGCTGTACGTGCCAGCCGAAGGATCAGGGCTCGATCGCAGCATCAAGTATTTGTCTTCGTACAAAGAACCTTGCGGCAGATAAGCTTCAAAAGCGCCTTCGCGCACAATGCTTTCTTCGTTGTACGGTAAGACGTAATTGTAAGCAGCTTTCGTCGCTTGCTTCACCTCTTTTCGCTTGACAAAAAAGCGAACTGTCGAGGTGTTTCCTTCTACATCTGTGACGACGATTTTGACTTCACTCGGATCGTATTTACTGAGCTCGATGACGCCTTCTTGTACGACGCCTTCGTACATCTGGAGTTGATTACCAGGCAGACGATAGAGTCGATTGAAATAGGCTTTTTTCTGAAGGCGCTCTAAGTAATCGATGTGCGCATTGAGATAGCGCGTCTCATCAAAACTAAAGGTCTCGGCAGTCCAATTGTAGCGGCGCATATTGTTGACAAACATCTCGATCTGGTAAACGCCATTCCAATTGCTCGCGCCATTGAGTAGATCGTAGGCCTTGATGCCAAGACCGCAACGCCAAGCAGCTACGCTGATCGTATCGAGCCCAGGAACATCATATTTGCCTTTCCCAAGCGATTTGAGTGTTATGCTTCTACTTGATGTTTCTGCTCTGCTGTCATCCAGTCCGTACACTTTGAGTTCTTTAAGCATCGGTGGCTTGGAGTCGCGCACCTTGTAGCCAAAGAGTAGCGGATTGATTGGTTTTTCTGAGCTTGTTTCGCGGATTTCGTAGTGCAAATGCGGACCAAATGAGCGGCCGCTATTGCCAAGTCCGCCGATGCGCTGACTGCGCGAAACAGTTAGTTCGTAAGGCTGTGGATAAATTTCGACTTCGTATTCTTGACGAGCATATTGTTGCTTCTTTACGTAGGCCTCGATCTCAGGGCTAAATGCATTGAGGTGCGCATAGACAGTCGTGTAGCCATTTGGATGATCGATATACAAAGCATTGCCATAGCCGCGTGAAGAGACCTTGATCCGCGAAACGTAGCCATCAGCAGCCGAGAGTATCGCATCTCCGATTCCTTTATTTGGCTTGATATCGATGCCTGCATGAAAATGATTGGGTCGCAACTCACCAAACGTACCGCTCAAGGTCATCGTATACCCGACAGGAGATCTGAAATAATCTTGCGGATAGAGATTGCCATCTTGTGAGAATGCTGTCAAAAACACAAACGCAATACAGACGAGGAGCGCGAGCTGTCCGTTTTTCCAATCTTGATTCATAGTCGCCAAATTACAACGTCTCATTAAGTTGCAATGATGACGCCATTCATCCAATTGGTCACGTCATTCATCGAAGAGCCTGAACTCATTCATGTATTTTTACGTCATTAGTGTAGTATTATGGCAAATTCATTTACTCAAAAGCGCGGCAGCTCACTGCGATGGCTTCTGCCACTCGCAGCATTTTTTGTGATGATCTACGCGACCATCTACGTCCTCGCCAATTTTACAGACATTGTTTTTTACGGTGTTTTGCTGCTCACGGCAGCGGCTTTGATCGCGACTCTCGTCATCGATCGTAATGTCATCACAGGCTATCTTGCCTACATGTGGCGCATGATCAAGCGCACACCGATTTTCGGGATTTTATTTACCATTATTACCGTGATTGGTTTGCCTGTGGTGTCGCTTGTCTTGCTTGGGCAAGCTCTCTTGACCCGTAAGCTCAAAGCATTTTTAGGCAAAAATGACTCAGCCATCACCAAGCAAGAATTTAGCAGCTATGATCTTGTAGAGGACGAGCCGCCTATCACCATCCAAGCACAGCAAGCCGAAGCAGAGCTCCTCGAAGATGATCGCTACGACGCTTACTTTGATGCAACGGACGAATAAGTAGATTTTTTTGGGGCCATCCGCGCTTCACTTCGATCAGCGCGGTCGCTATGCTACGCGGCTCGCTATTCGCTCGGCCTCAGCAAAGCTGAGTCTGGCTGCGCCACCACTTCGCAGCGCTTGTCCAGAAATAATTTATAGTCTATCTTGGCTTAACATTTGAGAATTAAAACCTTAACTCAGACTAAAACCATTAACCAAGCTGATTAAAATATGAGTAAAGTTAAAGTCAAAACTGGCAAGAGGAATACTTCAGTTTCTAGAGTTGTCGTAAGAAAAGCGGTCAAGTCTGTTGTTAAACCTTCTCAAAGGAAATCTGCTAGTAAAACTGTTAAAGCCAAATAGTGACACTCCGTGGCAGTATCTCCTACTTACAACGACAACATTTTCATTAATTGCCCTTTTGATGAAGAGTATAAGTCTTTGTTTTATGCTATTGTTTTCACTATTTACCACTGTGGTTTTTATCCAAAGTGTGCACTTGAAGAAGATGACAGTACGGAAATAAGGTTAAAGAAAATATTACTTCTAATAGAAGATTGTAAGTATGGTATTCACGATATCTCTAGAACAGAATTAGACATAAAAACTAAACTTCCTAGATTTAATATGCCATTTGAATTAGGTTTGTTTTTTGCTTGTAAGGAGTTTGGTAAAGGTGTTCATAAAAGCAAAAAAGCATTAGTTTTAGATTCCAAGCCGTTTAGATATCAAAAATTCATTTCGGATTTAAGTGGAGTTGATCCAAAAGCTCATAATTGTGTACAAAAAAATGTAATTCAAATTTGTCGTGATTGGATAAATGTAAATTCAAATCGAAAGACAATTCCTGGAACAGTTGTAATTAAGAAAAACTATAGATCTTTCAGAAGACAGCTGCCAAAAATAGTCGAGCGAGCTGGATTAGAGATGGGTGACTTGAAGTTTAATGATTTATGTTATTTGATTGAGGAATGGCTCTTGCTTACTCTTAGTAAAAAATAGTTGCATAAGTTTTGTATATTTCTCTCAGCTGAGGGATAGGAGCAGCGCGAGCTTGCGAGCGGACGCCAAGCGTAGCGCAGGCGGCTAGGCTACCGTACTGCGGATAGCCCGACCCGCTGAAAGTCCCGATAGCGAAGCGTATCGGGGCAATTAAAAAAGCTCCTATAGAATTTTCTCTAGGAGCTTTTTTTATGAAGGGGCAGCCCCTCATTCTTTCTATTAAAAATTAGAAGACAAGATTGGCAGTCAGCATGATGCGACGTGTCGGAGCCATCTTGGCTGGACGGATCGGATACTCACGATTGAAGAGATTATTAATCGTGAGTTCGAGTGAGTGCTTGCCTTTGAATTTATAAGCTGCTCGAGCATCAAAGAGCCAGTCGCCATTGATGTCGCCTCTATTGTCTTCAGTTACAATACGTCCGCCTAGGATTGCATCAATCAATGGACTAAATGGATCGGTTCCAATAAGTACGGGATCAACGCTATGGAAGAAGCTGTTGTAATTGGCGGACATTCCAACTGAAAATTTCTCTGGAATGATGCCCACTTCTGCATCGACACGAGCTGTGTGAAGACTGCGATACTTGAGTATTTGCTCGGTATTGTTTCGGTCTACTCCATTGAAAAAAGTGGAGACAGCATTGCTCAGATAAGTGCCGACGTTGATCTGTGTAGAGTCTGCTACGAGATCACCCGGATATGTGTACGTATAGCCGCCCCAGATTGTGATTGGCGTCTTACCGATCATTGTATTGACTTGGCCACTGACTTCAAATCCTGCGATGCGAGCTTGAGAGACGTTGACTGATTTAAAGCCTAAATAATTGCGAAGATAAAATTCAAGCTCGCCAAGGCCGATGTCTTCTCGATTGATTGAATCTGGCAAATACCAATCAAAGTAAAACTCAGTCATGTCTTTGTACTGCATCCAAAATAACGCAATGTCAGCATGAGCGCTTGTCTTTTTGACTTTTATGTCGCGGCGGTAGCCAAGCTCAATGTTGTAGCCGCTCTCGGGTTTGAGATTTGGATTTGGAAGAACATTCACACCATCTGTAATCTCAGCATCAATAAATCGCTCGCCCAATCCTGGAACTCGGAAACCCTGTCCAAATGAAGCTCTAACGTGATCAAATGGGCTAAACTCATAATTTAATCCTGCTCTAAAAACAGGCAAATTAGCTGATCGCTCTGGGCCGATGATAAAGCCTTCCCAGCGCACGCCAAGTGTTGTATTGAGTTTGCCTCCAACCATAGATTTATTCACTTGGGCAAAGAGTGCTCCATTGCCGCCATCAAACGCATTGAGCGTGCCAAGTGTATCTGCTTCACCAAAGACGGGACTTTGGGCAAAAAAGTATTGCGTATTAAGACCAGCTGTCAGGGTGAGATCTTTTTTCATCTCGCGCTGGAATTGATATTGTCCACTCAAGAGCAGCGTTGGTGCATTGTCGGATCTAACTTTCGTAATCGTATAAATACGCGAGCGAGCAGTGTGTTGATTGCCGAATTTGTCAAATGTCAAATAAAAAGGATCAACCGAGACAGCGTAGTAGCGATCGCGACCGATATTGCCGATGTGCTTATACGCATTGTCGTAGCCATCTTGCCACAAGAAGAAATTTCCGATCTCGTAGTACATGACATTCGTATTGAGGCCGAATGCTGTTCCTTCCTTTTTCTTAGATCTGAAGCGTGTATTAATATTAAATCGGGCACGATATTCATCTGCTTGAAAAATCGGGCTGACATCTGCATGGATATTTCCTCCAACGACGAGATCGACATTTTCTTTGATACGCTCGCGATGCGCAAAGTATAGACCCGTAGTCATTGGCTTGCGATCGTCGGTTCCCCACCATTTCTTACTTGCTGTGCGTGGTGCGCCATAAAGACCATTGTAAATACTGATCGAAGTATATGGTTTGTCTTCTGGCCAAGCAGAGATCACATTGATCACACCATCGAGTGCGGCAGAGCCGTACAAGACAGATGAAGCACCTTTTAGAATCTCTACGCTTGCTGCATTCTCGATAGGGATAAAATTCCACTTGACATCGCTCAGCTCAGCAGAGAGCATCGGCTGCTGATCGACCATCACCATGACACGGCTTCCTGCGCCGTAAGCATAGCCGCTTCCGCTTCTGATCGTCGCTTGTCCGTCGATCATCTGTACACCAGGTACTCGAGTGATGGCTTTAGATAAATCAGTTGAGCCATTTTCGAGGAGCTGCTCCTTGGTGACAACAGCAATTGACGAGATTTCATTTTTGATATTCGTCTTAGTACCAGATCCTGTGACGACGATCGTTTCGAGCTCTTCAGAAGCAGCTGAAAGAACTTCTTGGATCGAAAAAGTCTCACCTGCAGCGAGCGTAATAGTTTTTGTGTAGTCCTTCTTTCCTAGTGACGAAACTTTGAGCGTTCGCTCTCCTGGTTTGACTGATGTACTGAAGTTGCCGTCAAAATCAGTTGTTGTGACATTGATGCCATCAATAGCGATGACAGCTCCAATGATTGGTTCTTGATCTGAGTCAATTATGGTTCCTTCGATGGTGCTTTGTGCAAATGAAACACCTGCGAGCATAACCATAACGATGAGTATACTTATGTAACGATACATAAATGTGTTTTTTGTGGTACTCAAAGATACTGTCTAAGTCCAAACAAGTGTGATATGAATGTCACACGGTATCTGATACCTGACATAATGAAGAAGACTCGTACCTTTCAGCTATGAGAAAACAAATCGTGTTGGTAGCATTGATCGCGCTGCCGTGTCTACTTTTTGGGCAAAGCCGCGCCTTTGGTGTCAAAGGCGGTCTTGGTATCGCGACGCAGCGCTGGAATAATTTTGATCGGGACGTTTTGATTGCACCGACAGGATCTGTCTTTATGGAGTTTCAGACCGAAGGTAAGTTTGCATTATTTGTAGAAGGTGGCTACCATCAGCGTGGCAGCGCACTTCGATTTAGAGCCCAAACAATTAATGTCAATGGTACACTCGTCGATATTGATGCTCGAGTCTTTGAGCAATCATTTCATAATGCGGCATTAATACTCGGTGGCAAAAGTCTTATTAATACAAGCGGTAAAATAAATCCGTATTACGCTTTTGGAGCTCGATTAGAATATACATTTAAAAATGATCTCGGTACTTTATATCCAGCTTGGGAACAATATATGAATGCCTTTAATTATGGCGTAACACTAGCTGGCGGCCTTGAGTATCCTTTTGGAAAAGATAAACCGGGCGCATTATTTATTGAATTTAGTGCGCATCCAGATTTTAGCAAGCAAATATTTGTGCCGCCAGGATCGTATTATAATCGTTGGCTTGATCAAAATGTCGCGACGCAAGAGCAAAAAGTCATTAATCTAAGTTTTGAGATAACGCTTGGAATTAAATTCGTGCAAAAAATAGAATACATAGACGATGATGAATATTAGTCATCATATTTTTTCTTTTTTGAGCACCCCATTCGCTAGCGCTCATGGTCGCGCTGTCTCGCAGCTCGCACGGAGACGCTGGATGAGCTCTCGCAGTGCATTTGCAAATGCTTGGCATAGGGATGGGAGCAGCGCCCGAAGGGCGGCTTTTTTTGCTTGTATTTTGAATACAAAATTTATTCAAAATTGTATTAAACAATACAAGCAAAAAAAGCTAGGCTACCGTACTGCGTACAGCCCGCCGCTAAGTGAAACGAAGCGGATGCCCCAACTCCTTTTTCTATTAAAAAACAGGTATAAAAAAATGCTCGATCTCATACAGCCGTGCTCGGCTCACAGCTCACGAAAATCGCTCGCTGTGATCTGCTACGCACTGCTGCCCATCGCTGGTGCGATGATACTAAGTAGTTGCGAAGCGCAGCAGAATCAAATACAAACAAACCCAATAATGCAAACAGATGATCGTGTGAGTGATCGCCCGCAATTTAATTTTAACGATCCTGATGATGGGGCACGCCTGCCAAAATCACTGACAGAAATAAGTGGATTGACTTGGATGGCAGAGGATCGACTCGGCTGCTTGGCAGATGAAAAAGGAACGGTTTCTATTTATGATATGGCTGACGAAAAAATAGTTGGCAAAATTAAATTTGAAGGAAAAGGTGACTACGAAGGCATTGAATATGTACGCGATACTTTATACGCGCTGCGATCAAATGGCGATATTTTTTATTGGAAACAATCTGAGCTCGTGGGCAAATCTGAAGTTGAGCCAAACATGATTAATACTTCATTGACGGCGGTACATGATACAGAAGGTTTTGGCTATGATCCAATCGACGACCGTCTTTTAATTGCTTGTAAATCAAAAGGCGAAGGCCGCGAAGACGCTCGTGCAATAATGGCAATTTCACTTGAAGGTAATCCTGATTACTTAGATAAAAATGTATTTAATATCTCGCATGATCAAGTCAGTAAATTTGTAGAATCATTAGAGCTTGATGCTGCTTCTCGCGAGTTTTTACTAAAATCATGTTTTAATAAAACTGGTCTGCGAATTGCGCCCTCTGCTATCGCTACACATCCAATCACTGGCGAATATTATGTTTTAACCTCGCGGGGTTTGCTTTTAATTATCTTGTCACGTGATGGTGATTTGCTTGAACTGCATCCACTTGATGGTGATATACACAAGCAGCCAGAAGGCATTACATTTTCGCCAGATGGCGTTTTATATATCTCGACCGAAGGAAGAAATGGATCTGGATTTATTTATCAATTTAATCCGCTGTAATTTGTAGATCTTGTGATGGAAATGACGAAGGCAATACTCAAGGCCGCAGAGGAATTTATTGTTGATCATTATGCAAATAATGTCGATGCTTCGGTTTATGTCTACCATAATTTGGACCATACGCAAGATGTGGTCAATGGCGTTAAAACAATTGGCAAAGCAAGTGATCTTACAGAACAAGAATTATTTTTACTCGAAGCGGCTGCTTGGTTTCATGATGCTGGTCATGACCAAGGACGCAACAATCACGAAGAGCGTAGCGCTCAATTAGCGACTGCATATTTTTCTGAGCAAGGACTGGATCAAGACAACATTGAAATAATTAAACGTTTGATCCTCGCTACGAAAATGACGACCATACCGACCGATGTTTTAGAGGAAATTATTTGCGATGCAGATTTATCACATTTAGGTTTGGAAATTTATCGCAAGCGATGTTTGCTCGTTAGAGAAGAAATTAAATTGACTGAAGGAAAAACATTTAGTCAGCAGGAATGGTATGATTACGAATTGCAATTTTTAGACTGGCACAGGTATTACACTCCAGCAGCTGAGCAGCATTATGCTCAAGGTAAATCACTCAATATCTCATACTTGCAAAACTTACAGCGCGAATATTTGCAAACGCGACCCGAAGCAATTGTTGATGCTATCCAACAAGCGCATAAGCCGAAGAAGAAAAAGAAAAAAAAGAAGAAAAAAAATAATGATCGACTTTGGAATGATAAAGTTCCAAATCGTGGCATCGAGACTATGTTTCGAAGTATTTATCGAGTGCATATTAATCTCAGTGCCATCGCTGATAATAAAGCGAATATCATGCTGAGTATTAATGCAATTATTATTTCGATTACGCTGCCGATGCTTATTCCGAGTTTTGGAGAATACGAAGCTTGGCGTATCGTCATTCCGACGACGATGCTGATGGCAACTTGTCTAGGCGCGATGATTTATGCGACTCTATCGACACGCCCAAAGATTACGTCTGGTCGTGTGACGCGCGAATCAATTCTTGACAAGCAAGCCAACCTTTTATTTTTTGGTAATTTTTATGACATGCCACTTGATGAATATCAGTGGGGCATCGGGCAGATGATGTCAAGCAGCGAATATCTCTACGGCTCTATGGCAAAAGATATTTATTTTCTTGGTAAAGTCCTAGCCAAAAAATACACGTATTTGCGCCATTGCTACACCATTTTTATGTTTGGTTTGATTGCCTCAGTACTTGCCTTCGGTATTTGCTTTTCTATTTAATTAAGCAATAGCCTTCTCGTAAATGTGGTAGGTCTTATAGATTTCGCCGCCTAGCGTTTGAAGGCCGCGATTCATCATTTGGTTGTCTTCGAGTATCCAGCTGCCCTCGCCATATTCGATGCCGAGTTTATCAGCTTCGACAAGTAATTTTTGATACAAAGCAGCATCGAGACCTTTACGTTGATATTCTGGCAATAAACCGAGTATCAATACACGGCTCCATTTAATATTCTTTTTCTGCGTAAACATTTTTAAGAAATTAAACGGAAAAAGCGAACCTTTCATTTGCTTGAAAATATAATTATAATCACGCACAGCAGCTGCAAGCCCAATTGGCTTTCCATCGACTTCAGCAAAGATGACAAGCGATTGGTCCGCGATCATTTTTAGTCCTTTTGCAAGATCTTCAAATTCACGCTCAGTAAACGAGACATGACCCCAATTGCTTTCCCAAGCTTCATTGTATATTTTCTTAATTTTTTCAACTTCAGATTTCATCTGCTTGAAGTTGATAAATCGAAGCGTCACATTTGATCGCTCAAGAGCGAGCGCTGCAATTTTATTGACACGCTCATTTTTAATAGAATCTTTTACGACAAACTTGTACGCAAAAAGACGTTGCGCCAATTTGAGATCGTAATTTTCGAGCAGCGTTTGGTAGTATGGAAAATTATAGGTCATCATCACACGAGGCGAATCATCATACGCATCCACCAATAATCCATAATCATAATTGGAGGACGGACTTGCAGGGCCATGCATGATTGTTTGCCCTTTTTGTTGCAGCCAATCTTGAGCAGTATTTAATAATAAGTTTGCTACTTCCTGATCATCAATGCATTCAAAAAAACCAAAAAAACCGGTGGTAGAATTATGCTCGTCATTATATCGAGTATTCAAAATCGCTGCAATACGCCCTACGATTTTTCCATCACGTTTCGCAAGATATAATTCCATCTCGCCATACTCATAAAACGAATGCTTGCCAGGCGTCAACAAAGGCGTGATATCCATATTCAACGGCGCAACCCAATGCGGATTATCCTTATAGAGATCATGAGCAAACTTCAAAAATGCCTTGCGATCTGCTTTTGATTTGACTGTATTTATTGTCAACATAATGAGGGATTTATGCGGCAACAAGATAGACCCACTTTTTAATCTCAAAGATGAAACAAGCAAGTTCTTCCAAAATGCATGACCTTTTTGGGCCATGCGCTCGCTCACTCGCGCACCGCGCTGATCCAGGGTTTCGCTACTCGCTCATCACTCACTAGCGTTCGTGAGCGCTTCGCGCCCCTTCCCATCGCTTGTCCAGCCTTTTTTATACAAAGACTCAAGAGCACAAACCATTACTGAGCCCATAAAGAACTCTTTTTGAAAACTTGTATATTGTGACAGCTAAAATGTTAACCCATGAAACGGATTTTATTCTTTTTACTCTGCATCCCAATGATGCAGCAGCTTAGTGCACAGTGTACACCAGTCAATTGTTTGGCTTTGCTCGACCCTTATGGCGGTATATGCGATACGGCGCTCATTGATGGCGTTGTCAATCAGCCATACTTTGATTTTGAGTCCTTTGTCATCACGGATGTTTGCTTCAATGCACAGATCATTGACCCAAGTCAACCAAGCACAGACATACGTATCACCAACGTAGATAACTTTACATTCTCAGGTTTTCCTGCAGGATTAACACCTGCAACCAATCAACCATCTTACTCCCCACCGAGTGGGGGTAATATCGCAGGATGTGCGTCATTGACAGGCACACCTACGGAGATTGGTGAGTTTGCTGTCACAATTGATTTTTTGGCAGATGTACTTGTTTGTACATTCCCAATCAGTCTTGATGACAATGCAGCAAATTATGCTGTTTCTCTATTCATCCTACCAGATGTAAATTTCTCAGGATTAGCATCTTCATATTGTGTCACAGACGGTCCTGCTACATTGACAGCAACAGGAACTACAGGCGGTACATTTTACGGTCCTGGTGTTACTGGAAGTTCATTTGATCCAGCGGCTGCAGGAGCAGGCACACACACGATCGGCTACACTGTCACTAGACAAGAAGGTGCAGCTATAGGACCAGCTACTGATTCGATGGAGATGACAGTCACGGTCTATACAAATGCAACATATTACGCAGATACTGATGGTGATGGTTTCGGTGACGCAGCAGCCCCAAGTGTTGTTTGTGGTCCACTCCCAGGTGGTTTTGCTACAGTAGCTGGTGATTGTGATGATACAAATGCAGCAATCAATCCAAGCGCAACTGAAGTTTGCAACGGCGTCGATGACAACTGTGTCGGCGGTATCGACGAAGGCCTTGCACTCAACACGTATTACCTCGATAATGATGGCGACGGATATGGTCAAACATCAATGACGAATATGACTTGTGCTGCTACAGCACCAGCAGGCTATGCAACATTGAGCGGTGACTGTGATGACGCCAATGCAGCGATCAATCCAGGTGCTCCTGAAGTTTGTAATGGCATCGATGACAACTGCGTCGGTGGCGCAGATGACGGACTCACATTTACGACATACTATCTCGATACAGACGGCGATGGCTACGGTGATGCTGCTATGACAACATCTTCATGTGCAGGCGCAGCCCCAGCTGGTTATGCTGCACTCGATGGCGATTGTGATGAAGCCAATGCAGCGATCAATCCAGGTGCAACAGAAATTCCGGGAAATAGCATCGACGAAGACTGCGACGGATTTGATGGAGCGGTAGATCTCGATGGTGACGGTGTATTCAATACTACAGATTGCGATGATAATAATGCAGCTGTCTACCCAGGTGCTCCTGAAGTTTGTAACGGTATCGATGATGATTGTGATGGAATGATCGACGAAGGTCTTACGCTCAATACATTCTATATCGATAATGATGGCGACGGGTATGGCACAATGATGATGACACAGACATCTTGTTCAGCCACAGCGCCAGCAGGTTATGCGACACTCAGCGGCGACTGTGATGACGCAAATGCAGCCATCAATCCAGGCGCACCAGAAGCGTGCAATACAATCGATGACAACTGCGATGGTAACATCGACGAAGGGCTCGCGATCAATACATATTACCTTGATGGTGACGGCGATGGTTATGGTATGACTTCTATGACGACTACCACTTGTGCCTTGACAGCACCAGCCGGCTATGTCGCTTTAAGTGGCGACTGTGATGATACGAATGCAGCGATCAATCCAGGCGCACCTGAAGCCTGCAACAACATCGATGACAATTGTGATGGCAATATCGACGAAGGACTTTCTCCAATCACATACTACCTCGACAATGATGGAGACGGATACGGCGATAATAGCATGACAGTTTTATCATGTTCTGCAACTACACCGACAGGTTACACATCATTTGCGGGAGATTGTGATGACTCAGATGCAAGCATCAGCCCAGGAGCTCTCGAAAGCTGCAATGGAATTGATGACAACTGTAACGGAATGATCGACGACGGTCTCGCACTCAATACATACTACGCAGATCTAGATGGCGACGGCTTTGGAGATGCCGCCAATACAACAGCAGTATGCGATGCACTAGCTCCTAGCGGCTTCACGACAGATGCAACTGATTGTGATGACAGTGACAACACAATTTTTCCAGGTGCGATTGATATTCCAAATAACGGTATAGACGAAGATTGCAGCGGTGGCGACCTTCTCGCAGTTGAAGATTTGACAACAGCATTTGGTGTGACAATCGCGCCAGTACCAGCTCGTGATGTTCTTTATATCACAGGTACAGTGCTTGATCCAGTAACGCTAATCATTACTGATATAACAGGCAGTGTTGTCCTAGTACAGCCGATAACACTCAATGGACAGATGCCACTTGACGTCAGCAGCTACCCAAGCGGCATGTATTTCCTTTCTTTGACTACAGAACAAGGAAAAGCAGGTGTTTCTAAATTCACAGTCGTGAAATAAGAAAGCATCGTCTTGTATAGAAAAGCCTCTTCTGCACTTAAGTAGAAGGGGCTTTTTTTTGTTCTGAATTTTTAATAATAAAGATGGGCCATCCGCAGCTTCATTTCATTCGCAGCGGTCGCTACCCCGACTACTCAGGGTTGTGCTACGTAGCTCGCTGTTCGCTCG
>JAHDHF010000047.1:15216-18168 GCA_020631455.1 Saprospiraceae bacterium | reverse complement strand
CGTCGAAATTTGGATCGCCTTGAGCATTTAAAGCAACAAGGCGTCAATGTGTATTCGCAAAATTCTGCGGCTGTTCAAAAAGCAGAGATTATTATTTTGACTGTCAAGCCGTACACAGTCGGAGCGGTTTTAAATAGTTTGCAAGAAGTGATTGATGCAAATCGGCATATAATTATTTCTGCAGCGACAAGTGTTTCACTCGCGGATTTATCTGAGGCAGCAGATGTCGCGTGTCCAGTATTCAGAGTGATGCCAAACACGGCTGCCAATGTCAACGAATCTGTCACCTGTATCAGCCATCGCCATGCGAGCGACGAGCAAGTCAAACTTGTAGAAGAATTATTCAGTTGCCTCGGCACGACGATCAATATCGATGAAGATCACATGGAGGCGGCGACTGTGCTTGGTGCTTGCGGCATCGCGTATGTGATGCGCTTTATTCGAGCGATGATACAAGGCGGTATTCAGATCGGATTTGATACAAAAACGGCGAGCGATATCGTCTATCAAACTGTGCTTGGTGCTGCCGAGCTGCTCATCAAGCGTGGCGAACATCCTGAACACGAAATCGATAAAGTAACGACGCCGAAGGGCTGCACTATCGAAGGTCTCAATGAAATGGAGCACAATGGATTTAGCTCGTCGTTGATCAAAGGAATCGTTGCTTCGTACAAGAAAATCGAACGCTAAACGCGATCAACATTGATCTGTCGTGCGAGCGCTCGGGTCACGCTAACTGTCCGATCATCGAGCTGCAATTCAACGGCATGTTCGTGAGTATTCGTCACGGTCATTTCTTCGCCTGGCACGATGGCGAGACGCCAGAGTTCGCTTGTGACGACATCACCTACTTGTCGAGCAGAGAGCTTGATGCGCTCGCCTGCTTGGATAGAATCAAGTGACAAACCTGGTCTACGCATCGGAATCGGTGAGCCGTGCGGATCGGTCTCAGGGAAGCCAAGCCAAGCATCGACTTCGTCAAGGAGTTCTTCGCTGAGCTCGTGCTCGAGTTTCTCGGCTTCGTCGTGGATCGTTGAAGCATCCATTCCAGCAGTTTCGACTAAGTAAGTTTCCCAGAGGCGGTGTGCACGCACAAGGCGATTGCCTTCTTGGATGCCTGATTCGGTGAGCGTCATTTGCTCGCCACTTGTTGTGATGTGTTTGTCGCGCTTGAGTCCAGCGATGGCAGTTGAAATCTCACTCGCACTCAGAGCAAGCAAATCTTGAACTTGGTGTCGCGTAGCTGAAGCGGCTCCGTCACGCTGAGTGATTTTCCAGACGCGCTTGAGCACGTCTTCGCGGTTGATTCGTTTTTCGCGCTTGCGTTTACGCAGCCATTTGAAGACTTGCCCTTGCTCTGGAGCAAACATCGCAGCAAGCAGATAGAATCCAGTTGCGACAAGTGCCATACATGGCCCAGGCGTCGTGCCAAGTAAAATCGCAAAGAGCAAACCGATGATCGCTGAGCTCACTGCTACTGCAGTCGAGACGAGCAGCATCGTGTGAAGTCGCTTTGTTAAGAGCGAAGCTGCTGAGGCTGGTGTCACAAGCATCGCGACAACAAGGATAACACCGACACTTTTGAGCGATGCAACAACAGCAAAACTGAGAAGCAACATTAAGAAGTAGTGAATCTTCTTGACAGAAATGCCCATCGTCTGCGCGACAATCGGTTGGAAGGTCGTCGCAAAAAGCTGCTTGAAAAATAAAACGATGCTGATGATGACGACAAGCGTCACGATGATCATCAGCTGCAAGTCTGGATCAGAAACACCAAGCACATTTCCGAAGAGAAAATCCTTGAGATCAAGGTGTACACCATCGCGACGACTCAAAGTCGTAATCGCGATTACTCCAATCGAAAACATCGACGTAAAAACAATGCCGATCGCAGCATCACTTCTTGTTTTGAAGTTCTGTTGAAACCAAGTGATCGCAACTGCTGTAATCAAGCCAGCGACAACCGCTCCAAAGAAAAACCCAAAAACACTATAGCCGCCAGCAAAGACAAACCCAAAGACAACACCAGGTAAAACGGCATGCGAAAGTGCGTCTCCGATCATCGCCATATTACGTAAGACGATAAAGCAACCAAGCAAACCACACATTATCCCGACGAGAACAGAGGACACAAGCGCACGAATCGCCCATTTTGGGCGAGAGACAAAGACATCGATCAATGGATCAAGCCATGACGAATCCCCAACAACTTGTAGCAGCAACTCCATCATATCGCTAGTGTTCTGCTTTGTTTAAGATTGTTAATTGTCCGCCGTACGCCTTCGAGATATTTTCGTCAGTAAATGCCTGCTCTGTCGGACCAGCAGCTACGATGCGTTGATTCAGCAAAATCGTATAGTCAAAATACTCGCGCACTTTTGACAGATCGTGATGAATGACAAGCACGGTTTTGCCTTCATGCGTCAAGGCCTTGAGCATGTCGATGATCTTTTGCTCTGTAACGATATCGACACCGACAAATGGCTCATCAAAAAAGAAGACATCAGCTTCTTGTGCGATTGCGCGCGCGACAAACGTACGCTGCTGCTGGCCGCCACTCAATTGTCCGATCTGTCGATCTCGTAGATGCGAGATGCCAACCGATTTCATCGCTTGCTCCGCAATCGCTCGATCATTTGTATTGATCCGCTCAAACATTGGAATGTGCGGATAGCGGCCCATCAAGACAACATCTTCAACTGTAGCTGGAAATGTCCAGTCCACATCAGACTTCTGAGGAATATAGACAACTTGCTTTCTGACAGACTCAATGGCTTGATTGTCGTAGCGGATGTCGCCTTTGTCAGAGGAAATTAACCCAAGCATCGACTTAAAAAGTGTCGATTTACCTGCGCCGTTTGGGCCAAGGATTCCATACAATTGCCCTTCAGTCAGTTCTAGAAAAACATTATTCAGAACTGGTTTTCGATCATACGAAACAGAAAGACCCTT
>JAHDHF010000047.1:0-15116 GCA_020631455.1 Saprospiraceae bacterium | reverse complement strand
ATTCTGACGCCGTTATCCTTGGCGATTTGCTCCATCATTTGCGGATTGATCATGCTCTCCACAAAAATTGCTTTCGTGCCCGTCTCCTTGATGATTTTCGAAAGCTCAGTCAAGTCGCTTGTCTGTACATCGGCCTCAGTTGAGATGCCTTTAAGTGCAGCAAGTCGAAGACCGTAGCGCTTTCCGAAATACTGAAATGCATCGTGATTGGTTACAACGACGCGCTTATCAGCAGGAATTGATTTGATTTGTTTCTCGATTTCTTTGTCAAGCGAGAGAAGCTCAGCCTCGTACGTGCTGAAACGCTGCCCAAATGTATTTGCCCTGTCAGGCATCAGCTCGTTGAGCGCTTGCGTGATGTTGGCAGCCATTTGAGCACCAAGTGTCGGATCAGTCCAGACGTGCGGATCAGGCGAGCCTTCATAATCACCACTTGCGATCGGTGTGATTCCTTCAGTCGCGATGACGACCTTCGCCTTTGAGCCGCTGTTTTCGACAAATTCCGTGAGCCAGCCCTCGAGTTGGAGACCATTCATAATGATCAAGTCCGCTTTGACGACAGTTTGAGCATCAGTCGGCGTCGGTTCATACAAGTGAGGGTCGCCGCCCACGGGCACGAGGCTCACAGCGTTTACATCTTCACCGCCGATTACCGTAATCATATCATACATCATCGACGTCGTTGTCACAATCGTTGGTTTGTCTTGTGCTGAAAGTCCTAGAGTAAGACTACAAAACAGGACAAAGCTTAATTTCAATTTCAAGAGAGTGTTCATGCTGCAAATGTAGCTTATTTAGACACTTTCTAATTGAGTTGATTTTGGGCCATCCGCGCCGCGTTGCACTTGGCGCGGTCGCTATGCTTCGTGGCTCGCTCTTCGCTCGGCTGCCTACGGCATCCGCTCCCTATAGTCGCGCCACTTCGCAGCGCTTGTCCAGGCTGCATGATTGAGTTTCTACTTTTTATTCTCCTCATTTGGCAAAATCGCTTCACCGAGCTTCATAGCTGGTACATAGCCGCGATTGATGAGCGGCAGTAAAATCACCGCTAGTAGAGCAAAGAATATATTACCAAAAACATTGACGCTAAAGAACATCAGATTACTGAATGAAAACCCATCATCACCACTGAGACCATACAACTGCAGAGCTTCGGTCGTCAAAAAATGATACGTTCCCATACCGCCTGGACTTGGAATGACAATACCCAAACTCCCAAAAACAAACGTCGTCAAAGCAGCTACTGGTCCGAGGCTCGCGGTTGGTTCAAATGCTTTAAAACACAAGAACGTCATCATGAAATACATCACCCAAATGAAAATCGTGTGCGCAATATAGAGCCACGGATTCTCAAGATGACGAATTGACAAAATCCCATCGACAAAGCGCTTGACGACTCCTTTGAGCTTATCTACGATTCCAAGTGAAGCGAGTTTTTTCCTAAAGATCACAAGCAGCATAAGACCAATAGCAGCAGCAATACCAAAATACAAGATCCAAGGAGTGCCACTACTCGCCTCTTGAGTCGAAGTAGAATTATTTCGCAAATCATTGATTGCAGCAATGATCATATCTGCTTCGAGCAGCATCGCAAGTCCGATCACGAGAGCCAAGCAGATGACATCAATAATGCGCTCTGCCACGACTGTGCCCATAAGAGCATCAGCAGGTACTTTTTCGTATCGACTCATCACGCCGCAACGCGCCACTTCGCCGATGCGCGGAAAAAATAAATTCGCACCATAGCCAGCCATGATGCTCAAAAAACTATTCGAAAATTTCGTCTTGTAGCCAAGCGGTCTGATCGCTTGACACCAGCGTATGGCGCGGCTCATATTACTGAGCATAAATGCGAGTACACTCGCCGCGATCCACCAATAGTTTGCACTTTTAAAATCAGCAATAACTTTATCAAGCAGGCTGCAATCAGATTTAGCAATGCCTTTGTTTGCGCATTCCGCAAAGTAATTTTCCTGCTGAGTCTGAAAAACGTAATACAAAATCGCTCCGCCGATACAGGCGAAGAGAATGATTTGTAAAACCGTTTTAATGACCTTTTTTGCCGACATCAGTGCGTGACTTGTCGGTTGTTCTCATCGACATAGCAGAGCTTAGGCTCAAATACCTTTGCCTCTTCGGGAGTCATCAAACCATACGAGATGATGATTAAAATATCGCCGACCTGAACGCGACGAGCAGCAGCTCCATTGAGGCAAATCACGCCACTTCCGCGCTCGCCGACGATCACATAGGTTTCGAGGCGCTCGCCGTTGTTATTATTGACGATTTGGACGCGCTCGCCTTCGTACAGACCAGCCGCATCCATCAAATCTTCATCGATCGTGATGCTCCCCATATAGTTGAGGTCAGCTTGCGTCACACGCGCACGATGTATTTTTCCTTTAAATCTCTGTATGAGCATAGCACAAAAATACGGCGTTTGTCAATCATTACAAGCAGAATGATTTGGGGCTGCCCGCGCAAAGCGCGGTCGGGCTGTCCGGCACTCTCTCCGAGTTCCTTTCAGTCACTCGGAGTTCAAACAACGCCTTCCATCCCTCAGCCAAGAGCTGCTACAAGTTTACAGAAAATCAAATCGCCAAGTCAGCTCTTGAGTGTCTGTATCATGCTCGAAAATCAGGATCTTATCTGGCTCACCGTGTGTCGGAAATTGCTCATTGTACGGGATATTTGAAGTGATACCAGAACCGATAAAATGAATTCCGTCATTAGACATTTCGTAATACTCAGTTTCATTTTGACCATAATCACCAGCTACGTTGATGACATTTATTCCTCTACTTTTTACTTGTTGCAATAATGGATAAATAGCAGCACTAAAATTTTGACTCGGAGCAAGTCGCCACTTCAAAAATGAATAACTCGCATTCGCTGTAGTCAAAGCAGAATCAATACCTGGCACAGAGCCCCAAGACACATGATGCGATAAAAGAACGAGATGCGAAACGTTTAATAATGTATCACAGACATTTTGAATCATGTCATATTGCGCATTGACGCTTGTCGTATCATAAGTGCCTCCTTGCGCAAAATTGGTATTGAGGACAAGGAGGCAAATACCATTGAAGCTTTCGGTATAAAAGGTTGGGCGGCCAGTCTTGTCAGTGATCCAATTGACATTGCCATTGCGGATATCGTGATTGCCGAGTGCCCAATGCGTAGCTGGCGATGAGAGTTCAAAGAGATTGTCCATGTATTGGACAGTTGAGAAATCTTGAGTGGTCTCGGCGCACATATCGCCGCCGAGCCAAAAGTGATCGTAGACTTCTCGATCTAAATATCCAAGCAAGCGATGATCGATGCTGCTCGGACTTTCGTACGTATGACCGAGATATAAATATTTAAATTCAGTCTGCTCCTCGGGTAATGTCAGTGTTTCTTTGGTACAGCTGGTGACAAGCAGAACAGTCAACAGAACGATGGGAACGTAAATTTTTTTCATTCAATTTTCAATTAAAGATTGAGCGAGTTTTATTCTGAAAAATTCTATTAAAAATAGATTTTTCTGATAAAAATAATAACGAAACATGTGAGTCAATTATTTTATACTTTGGCTGCTGCGTGGACAAGCGCTGCGAAGTGGTGGCGCAGCCAGACTCAGCTTTGCTGAGGCCGAGCGAACAGCGAGCCACGTAGCATAGCGACCGCGCCGAAGGCGCGGATGGCCCCAAAAACATAGATTCGCAAAAAAATAAACTCTTGAGATAGTGTAGATTTGGGACCTATGGATAAGACTCGTATAGATGCTGCTTCTGCGCCTAAGCCTGTGGGCTTGTATCCGCATGCGCGCCGCGTAGGTAATTTATTGTTTTTGTCTGGAATCGGGCCGCGTGATCCGAAGGATGATCGTGTGCCAGGATTGGTGCAGACGAAAACGGGAAATTATAAGTCGTTTGATTTTGAGGCGCAGTGCAGAAGTGTCTTTGACAATGTCAAGCGCGTACTCGAAGATTGTGGAGCAGAGTGGGGTGACTTGGTCGATGTGACTGTTTTTTTGACAGATATGAAGCGCGACTTTATGACGTATAATCGTGTTTACGCTGAATATTTTGCTGACAATCAACCTTGTCGAACGACTCTTGGCATTGACTCGTTGCCGACGCCGATTGCAATAGAGCTCAAGTGTATCGCCGTAGTCAAGGATTAAGTAAAATTGACTTCGTGCACTTGTTGTAGTGTTTCACGTATTTCGCGGACTTCTTCTGTCGTAATCTGTAGCAGTTTTGAGAATCCTGCTGCTGAGATATTGCGCTCATCGATGATTGAATGCAGCCATATTTGGGTATCGCGTAGACTTAATGTCATGCTTGGAAGCCCAGCATTTCGCTTGAGTAGAAAGGTGCAGGTGTCTGAAGAATATTGTGCTTGATCGCCAAGTAGAGTTTCGATACAGATTTGCCCTGTGCGCTCGTGATAAGCGACTTGAATAGTCGTGTCAGCGCAAGGAAGTTCCCAAGTATGGCGAGCAGTGAGCTCTGCTTCAGGAGTTACTTCTCGGATCGTTGTTTCGATCAATTCTGATATTCGGCTGAGTGGCATCTTATGCTCGATTGACTAAATATGTGAGGACTGATCGGATTGCTTGATTGAGCGAGCTGCGGTCAAGTTGATCCGAAAAGTCCCAAAGATCAGGGTATTGCTGACTTATCGAATTGCAAGTTGCTCTAAAAGCAGCCTTTTTGAGTTTGCCATTTGGCTTAATGTAAGTGTTGTAGCCAAGTTTTTGGAAAATTTTTGGTCGGAGTAGCTGTACAAGCAAGTGGAGTAAGATTCGATCTTCGAGCGGCGGTGCATAGTGAAACAGGCAATAACCGACAATATACGCTGCATTGGCGTGGAAGCGTTCGGATTGTTTTTCGCGCAAATACCAAGTCATCTCATCCATTTCTTGAAAGACAATGGCCGAGATTTTCTTTCGGTGAATGGCTTTCGTAATTCCGAATGTGTGCTTGACATCGTGAAATTCCTCAGAGATCGTCGGGATATGATCATCAAGCAATGTGTCGGCAGCTCGTTTGAGCGCTGAGAGCTTTATACGAATAGACTCTGCATTGCGATCAAAAAACTGGCGGTGCATGGCTTCGATCGCTTCTTGACTCGCGCCATGAGGCGATGTGATATAATCAATCAAATAGCAGCTTCCGAGAATGCGTCGAGCTGCTAAGCCAAATTCGTGCTGCTCTTCATATTGCCGAGCTTGATGAAGGGCTGAAGTCAATTCTTCTTGAGCAAATGCAGAAAATTGTACTTGGCGTTCTTCTGGAATTAAATGAAGCGAATGCTCTTGATAACGAACCACATCTGGATATTCGTCGAGCAAAAAGTCATCACTTTTGTCAGAGATGATGGCAAGTTCACGCAAGGCATCAAGGAGTTGCATCGGTGAGCACAAGCTACTCAAAGCATCAAATTCAAGTAGAATGTGCTGGTCTTGCTGTGTGAAGCTGATATATTCAAACGAGTCGTTTCGTTGTAGTAAATCATAAGCAAGATCAGGAATGTCTTTACTCAGGACAATAATTTTTGCATACGCTTGTATCGTTTCATGCGTGATCGTAGCATGGATATGCGTACTTCCTTGCTCAATGTCAAGTTTGAGTTTGTCTACAGAATCTAGAATCTCGACTGTATCGCCTGTAAGTATAGGCTGAAGGGCAAGGCGATATGCTTTAAGTCGATTGCCATTTCGAAAATTAGTTTCTGCTTCTACAAGTGTATCATCTTGCTGCTCAATATGATAGCGCTCATTGTACCGACCATACAAGTCGATCGGAGGATCCGCTTTTGAGGATGCAAACAAGTTTTTAAACGCATTCACAATCTAAAGAAACAGAATTGTCGCGAATGTTCGAGCAGAGAATACGAACTTTGATGTATGCGAATTTGTGTATTTCTATTCTGCAGCGTTATCGCTGCTCAACTTTTTGGACAGCGGGAAGACTATTTCCAACAAGAAGTCAATTATAAAATAAATGTTTTGTTAGATGACACATTGCATTTTTTGCATGGTCAAGCCGAGTATGAATACACGAATAATTCGCCTCAAGCATTGGATAAAATATATTTTCATGTTTGGCCAAATGCGCATCGTGATACGGAGACGGAATTTGCGAAGCAGATGCTGCAAGGCACGGGTGGCTCAACACGATTTCAATATAGTAAACGCAGCCAGCGTGGCTATTGTGATTCACTAGACTTCCAAGTAAATGGAGAAGAACTGCGCTGGGAAGATCATCCACAATACAGGAAAGAAGTCGCGATTGTATATTTAAATACGCCGGTCAAATCTGGTGAAACGGTTACGATCAAAACGCCATTCCGAGTCAAAATTCCGTTGTCGTTTAGTCGACTCGGACGAGTGCGACAATCCTATCAAATGACGCAATGGTATCCCAAACCAGCGGTATTTGATCGCAAGGGTTGGAGCGTTATGCCATACCTTAATCAAGGGGAATTTTTCAGCGAGTTTGGTTCATTTGATGTCAGTATTACATTGCCAGACAATTATCTCGTAGCAGCTACAGGCGAGTTGCAAGAGCAATCGGAAAAAGATTATTTAGCTGCTGAAGAAGAAAGAAGTAACATACAACTTCAAACTACGCCGCCAAATCAAATGGCACCTTTTCCAAAATCATCAAAGCGATTAAAGACAATTTCATTCAGGCAAGATCGTATCCATGACTTTGCTTGGTTTGCTGACAAGCGATTCTATGTGCAAAGCAGTTCGGTTAACATCGAAGGAAAAGACGTCAAAACCTATGCGTTTTTTACAGACCGAGAAGCTGGGCTTTGGATGAAAGCAACTCAATACCTCAATCGCTCAGTGAAATTTTATTCCGACCATGTAGGAGCTTATCCATACAGCCATGCGACTGCTGTACAAAGTGCATTGAGTGCAGGTGGCGGCATGGAATATCCGATGATTACTGTCATAGGGCTTTCTGGCGATGCCGAGTCACTCGACGGTGTCATCACGCATGAGATGGGACACATCTGGTTTTATGGAATGCTTGCGAGTAATGAGCGCACTCATCCGTGGATGGACGAAGGCATGAATAGCTACTACGAAAATCGTTACATGAAGAAATACTATGGTGATCTTCGAAAGCTGTCAGACTTCCTTGGGCCGCTCGATAAAGTCTTTAGCGGAGAAAGTGATTTAGATTATTCTGCATATCTCTTGCAGCAGCGACCGCATCGATGCCAAGCAGTCGAAACACCAAGTCAAGACCTCCGACCGATCAATTATTTTTTGAGTGGTTATGCGACACCAGCCATGATGATGCGCTATCTCGAAGGCTATCTCGGCAAAGATCAATTTGACGCAGCAATGAAAACGTATTTCGAAAACTGGAAATACAAGCATCCTTATCCTGAAGATTTTCGAGCATCGCTCGAAGAATCCACGAATAAAAATCTCGATTGGTGGTTTGACGGAATGCTCGAAACAACTAATGAGCTGGATTATAAACTCGTCTCTGTAAAGGATAAAACTGCGCGAGTAAAAAATACTGGAGAGATCAACGGTCCAGTCAATGTCTCAGCGCTTAAAGATGGCGAAGTCATTTGGTCAACCTGGCTCGAGGGTTTTGAAGGTAGTCAAGACATAGCGATAGAAGCCGAAGGCTTTGATCGCGTCATGATCGACCCTGAAATTTATATGCTCGAAGGCAATCGTGGTAATAATTTGATCAGAACGAATGGTGGCTTGTTCAAGCGCAAAGAGGGTGTACAAGTCAAACTCCTCGATCCAATTGAAACGCCCGATAAGCACACATTCAGAATTTTGCCAGCGATTGGATGGAATGATTACAATGGCTTTCAACTTGGAGTTGCCACCTACAGCTCATTGATTCCTCAGAAAAAAATCCAATGGGCTGCTGCTCCGATGTTTGGCTTCAAGAGCAAGACGCTCTCAGGCATAGCCGAAGTCAGACTCAATACACATCCTGACTTTGCACAAGAAGTTGTCTATGGACTCAAAGCGCGCGCATTTGCAACAGACGCCAACGACAACTTTGGCTATTCAGTCAATACCTACAAAGCAACACCATTTGTACAGATTGAGCTTAAACCCAAAACGCCGCGCAGCAGCGTCAAGCAGCATTTGAGTCTTGAGAGTCAATTCATTCTTCAAGAAAGTCCAGAATTTGAAGTCGATACAAGCGTTTCATTCGTCGGTAAGGAAACAACGCTCTTTACAATTCCAGAGCTGTCGTATTCATTTGTTAATTCACGTCGTCTACATCCGTACAGCGTCAAGAGCAGTCTTGCCTTTGAACAGTACGATGGCATTACGGGTGATCCAGAGCGTTACCTCAAACTCAGTGTCGAAGGAAATCTCTCCATTAATTACACACGATTTAAGCGAATCCATCTTCGAGCATTTGCTGGTTATTTCCTAATTAATTCTCGTCGTGAGTCAGGCGCATTATCCAATGCTTTGACACGCGGCAGCTTCGCGCTGGCGCACCAAGGCTACAATGATTACACACACAGCCGATACTTCTTTGGACGCAGCGACGCAGGCCGCAACAATGGATTCTTGAGCCAACAAGTCGCGATGGAAGAAGGACAATTCAAGACGCCATTTGGACCGATCGCACTCGGCCAAAGCAACGACGCGATCGTCGCGCTCAATCTTTCAGCTGATTTGCCGCTTGATGTTCCAGTCTTAAATATGATTAAGCCGTATGCCGATCTCGGCTGGGCGAGTGATCGCCGACCAATCGCCACCGAAAGCCCAATTTTATTCAATGGCGGATTGATGCTCGATGTGTACGACGGCGCTGTGCAAGTGCATTTTCCACTTGTCAGTTCTGAAGAGATAGACCTAGCGCTCCGATCACGCGGCAATTATATGAACCGCATCAGTTTCAGTGTTGATCTACTCAAGCTCGGCCCATTCAAGCTGCCGCAACAAATATTTACGTTCTAGAGCGGTGTTTTTGAAAGCCGTTTGTGTACTTCGTTGATCTGCATGACAGCTGCCGATCCATACCAAGGATGCAGCTCCATGACGAGACGACCAGCTTGTATCGCAGGATCAGTCGCAGTAAGCGCACGTGCTTCTTCTACTGTTTTGACATCAAAGATGTAAATGCCGCGCATGTCGCCATCATCCATAAACGGCCCAGCAAGCACAAGCTTGCCTTCATCAGCCAGACGACCGATATTGTCCATGTGCGCGCGCTGCAGATTGGCAGCAGTCGTTGAGTCTTGATCGCGATTTGGACCAGCCTTCAAAAACGCCATCACATATTGGTGCATTCCATAATCGTCAGCACCGAGTTTTGCAGCGAGTTCAGCATCATATTGTTCAGGATCATGAGAGACCATAGCATCGGTATTTTCACTTGGTGATTGACAAGCTATTAAAGACAATAGACAGAAGCAAAATACAATTCCATATTTCATCCTACTAAAGTAAAGCACATTTAAATAGAATGAATAATGTGGGGCTGCCCACGCTACGCGTGGTCGGGCTATCCGGCACTCTCTCCGCGCTCCTTGTAGTCGCGCTCCGTTCAGACAACACCTACTATCCCTCAGCCGATTTGTCCCGATAGATCGGGAAGCAGCTCGGACAAGCGCTGCGAAGTGGTGCGAGTGCAACGAGCAGACGCGACGTAGAGCGAAGCTCTAGGAGCGGCCGAACGAACAGTGAGCCATGGAGCATAGCGACCCGAAGCGCAAAATGAAATGAAGCGCGAGGGATGGCCCACAATAATGAATAGTAAAATAAAAAAGCTCCCTCAAAATCGAAGGAGCTTTGTATTAAAAATTGAGCTTCTAAAAAATAGATTTTCTATTTCTTTTTTGCACGTTTACGCTCGTGCTCTTGGAGTAAAATTTTACGAAGGCGAATCGACTTTGGCGTGACTTCGACATATTCATCTTCGCTGAGATATTCCATTGCTTCTTCAAGTGAAAACTTGACTGCTGGAATAATAAATGTCTTATCATCTGCGCCTGCCGAGCGGACGTTTGAGAGCTTTTTTGTCTTGGTGACGTTGACTGCGAGATCATCCATGCGCGAGTTTTCGCCGATGACTTGACCCTCATAGATTGGCTCACTCGGATCAATGAAAAACTTGCCGCGATCTTGCAATTTATTAATTGAATACGGGATCGCAGTGCCAGTTTCCATTGAGATCAAAGCGCCGTTCCGTTTTTCCGTGAAATCACCTTTCCAAGGTTCGTAGCCAGCCGAGCGATGCGAGACGACAGCTTCGCCCTGCGTTTGTGTCATGATCGGATTCGTCAATCCAATCAAACCGCGCGCAGGAATTTTGAATTCAAGATTTACACGTTCGCCACGTTTTTCGATATTGACGATATCGCCTTTGCGCTTCGTCGCGAGTTCGATGACTTTACCAGAAAGCTCTTCACTTACATTGACGTTAAGCACTTCCATTGGCTCATGCTTGTAGCCATCAATTTCCTTTGTGACGACCTGAGGTTGCCCGAGTTGAAGTTCATAGCCTTCGCGGCGCATCGTCTCGACAAGGATTGACAAGTGCAAAATCCCGCGACCGAATACCATGAATTTATCAGCCGAATCAGTGTCTTCTACACGTAGAGCGAGGTTCTTTTCTGTCTCTTTGTACAGGCGCTCGCGGATGTGACGCGACGTCACAAATTTGCCTTCCTTGCCAAAAAACGGCGAATTATTGATCGTAAACAACATGCTCATCGATGGCTCATCGATCGCGATTGGCTTCATCGCTTCAGGCTCATCGATATCAGCGACTGTGTCACCGATGTCAAAGTTTTCGAGACCTGTGATCGCAACAATTTCGCCGACTTGGATTTCTTCCTTCGTTTTCTCTTTGCCGAGACCTTCAAATGTGAACAGCTCTTTAATCTGAGATTTATGTACGATGCCATTACGCTGCATCACAGAGACACGATCACCAGCTTTGATGCTGCCTCGATGCACTCGACCAACAGCGATACGCCCCGTAAATGAAGAAAAATCAAGCGAGCTGATTTGAAGCTGAAGCGTACCCGGATTGGCAGCAGGAGTCGGTACGTGTTCGAGAATTGTATCAAGCAAATACGAAATATCTTGCTGCGGATCAGACCAATCTGGCCCCATCCAACCTTGCTTCGATGAGCCGTAGACAGTTTGATATTCGAGTTGCTCCTCATTAGCATCGAGCGAAAACATCAAATCAAAAACTTTCTCATTTGCAAATTCAGGGTCGCAATTTGGCTTATCGACTTTATTAACGACGACGATAGGTTTAAGTCCAAGTTCGAGTGCTTTTTGTAGGACAAAGCGCGTCTGTGGCATTGGACCTTCAAAAGCATCAACGAGCAGCAAAACACCGTCAGCCATATTGAGGACGCGCTCCACCTCGCCACCAAAATCAGAGTGACCTGGCGTATCGATGATGTTGATTTTCGTGCCTTTGTATCTGACAGATACGTTTTTAGACAAGATCGTAATACCGCGCTCGCGCTCCAAGTCATTGGAGTCGAGAAGCAGCTCTTGCACCTCTTGATTATCTCTAAAGAGCTTCACCTGCTCGATGATTTTATCGACGAGTGTAGTTTTACCGTGGTCGACGTGTGCGATGATCGCGATATTTCTGATTTCCATGATTTGATTCTTGTCTGCCAAAAAGCGCACAAAAGTACCGCTAATAAAACTTGGAGCAGCCTCCAGATGAAAGATTGTTTTGCGGGGCCACCCGCGCTTCATTGTATTCAGCGCGGTCGCTATGCTTCGTGGCTCGCTATTCGCTCGGCCGCTTCATTTCATTACGCGTCTGCTGCAAGCAGCACCACTTCGCAGCGCTTGTCCAAGAGTGCTTTGAGCTTGATTCCAAACTCCACTTCAATCAGCCCAATAAAAACAATACCTTTGCGGCCTTTTTTGCCCAAACAAAACGCTATGATTGCTCGCGTATTCAACAACTTTACAGGAAACCCAGTCAAGGATATACTTTCAGGTATTACTGTAGCACTTGCACTTGTACCAGAAGCTGTTGCCTTTGCATTTGTAGCGGATGTTCCGCCGCTCGTTGGTTTGTATGGTGCATTCATCATGGGATTGATCACTGCGCTCTTTGGTGGGCGGCCTGGTATGATCTCTGGTGCTACAGGAGCAATGGCCGTCGTCATGGTCAATTTGGTTCTCAAGGGAAACGAAGTCGGTACAGCACAAGGCATCGAATACCTCGGTGTACAATGGCTGTTCATTACTCTGCTTTTTGTGGGCGTGATTCAAATTCTTGCTGGCGTCTTTCGACTTGGCAAGTTTGTACGACTTATTCCGCATCCAGTGATGATGGGCTTTGTTAATGGCTTGGCAATCGTGATTTTTATGTCGCAACTTGGATTATTCAAGGAGCAAGTCGGTGATACAAAACAATGGATACAAGGATCAGCTTTGTTTGTTATGCTTGGGCTTGTCGCCTTGACCATGCTGATAATGTGGCTTTTGCCCAAGCTGACTAAAGTAATCCCATCAGCACTTGTCGCGATCGTTATCGTTGCTGCGATCACCATTTTTGCAGGATTGGATGTCAGCACTGTTGGATCATTCATTCGCGAGGGCGGTGGCTCAGGATTACAGGGCGGATTGCCTAGTTTTCAGCATCAGCTCTTGGATGTAGTCCTTACAATTAGCGGAAACTGGAGTATTATATTATCGACAGCGTTTATTCTGGCTGCCATCGGATTGATCGAGTCGCTCATGACACTCAATCTCGTAGACGAGCTCACAGATACACGCGGCAGCGGCAACAGAGAGTGTGTAGCTCAGGGCAGCGCCAACATTTTGAATGGTCTTTTTGGAGGTATGGGAGGCTGCGCGATGATCGGCCAATCGATCATCAATGTCAATAGTGGTGGCCGCGGCCGTTTGTCAGGATTGGTAGCAGCAATTATGCTGCTTTGCTTCATTCTATTTGCTTCACCATTGATTGAGCAAATCCCGATCGCCGCTCTTGTCGGCGTCATGTTTATGGTTGTGATCGGTACGTTTGCTTGGTCGAGCTTCCGAATCCTTCACAAGATTCCATTGTCAGACGCGATAGTCTTGATTATTGTATCAGCGGTGACGGTTTGGATGGATCTTGCTGTAGCTGTGATCGTCGGTGTTATTATTTCGGCTCTAGTCTTTGCTTGGAAAAATGCGACGATGATTCGCGCTCGAAAGCGCCTCAAAGAAGACGGAACAAAAGTCTATGAAATTTGGGGGCCGCTCTTTTTTGGATCAGTCCAGAATTTTAATATGAAATTTGATCCATTGACTGATCCTGATCATATAGAGATTGATTTTATCGAATCAAAAGTCAGCGATCACTCAGGAATAGAAGCGCTCCGATCAATTGCCAATAAATATCTTGATTTAGGCAAGTCGATTAGGTTTACGCATTTGAGTCCAGACTGCCAAGCACTTCTGCTCAAGGCAAATCCAAAGTTTGAGAAAGTCATCGAAACATCAGTTGATGATCCACGCTACTTTGTCGTGACAGATAAGCTCGATGCAGAGGCATAATTGCTTCTAGCAAATAAATAGTCGAAAAATAGTATTATTAATGGGCCATCCCTCGCGCTCCGCGCTTCGGGTCGCTATGTTCCGCAGCTCACTGATCGTTCGGCCTCAGCTAAGCTGAGTCTGCTCCTAGAGCTTCGCTCTACGTCGCACCACTTCGCAGCGCTTGTCCAATTGTGATGATAAATGTCGCCCCTCTGGGGCTTCATGCTGCTATAATTGATTTTTCCTACAAATATTCTGCACCTCTGGTGCAGCTCGTTGAGTCAACAAGTAGTCAAAAGATTATCTAGTAGCCTCGTAGAGGCGATCTATTTGTAGCTCAAAATGATGAGCATGTCAAGCTCCGTAGGAGCGACATCTCCATTTCGGCTGAGGGATAGGAGCAGCGCGAGCGAAGCGAGCGGACGCTGCGCAGCAGCGGCTAGGCTACCGTACTGCGGATAGCCCGACCGCGACGGAAAGTAATGGAGGAGCGGGCAGCCCCAAATACGAATTCAGACAACATCAAGACTAGATTATAGAAGAGTCAACTTCGCGGGCTTGGACGTGTTATTTTTGTCATACAAATCATCTACACTATGCAAGAAGCCGCTCCTTACACACCGCAACATAAAGTCAGAATCGTGACTGCTGCATCGCTTTTTGATGGGCATGATGCTGCGATCAACATTATGCGTCGCATCATGCAGCGCTCGGGTGCTGAGATCATCCATTTGGGGCACAATCGCTCTGCGCAAGAGATCGTAGAGACGGCGATACAAGAGGATGCGCAAGGCATTGCGATCACGAGCTACCAAGGAGGCCACAACGAGTATTTTAAATACATGTTTGACTTGCTCAAGGAGCGTTGCGCAGGGCATATCAAGATTTTTGGTGGCGGCGGCGGTACGATCTTGCCTTCGGAGATTGCTGATTTGATGAGCTACGGCATTGCGCGGATTTATTCGCCTGATGATGGTCGTGAGCTTGGTCTGCAAGGAATGATTAATGATGTGTTGCAGAAATGTGATTTTCCGACTGGGCAGAATCTGAACGGAGAAATTAAGCACGCACTCAAGAAAGAATTCCGCGCTATCGCTCGGATGATCTCTGCTGTCGAGAACTTCCCAGAGGAGCAGTCATGGATGGGCGATGTGCAAGCAAAGGCTGCTGAGTCTGCTACTCCTGTGCTTGGTATCACTGGTACTGGTGGAGCAGGGAAGAGTAGTCTTGTCGATGAATTAGTGCGCCGCTTTTTGCGCGACCAGACAGATAAGACAATCGCAATTGTCAGTGTGGATCCAAGTAAGCGAAAGACTGGTGGCGCTTTGCTTGGTGATCGCATCCGTATGAATTCAATCAATAGTGATCGCTGTTTTATGCGTTCACTCGCTACTCGTCAAAGCAATCTTGCGTTGAGTAAGCATGTGCAAAGTGCGATTGACATTTTGAAGTACGCTGATTTTGATTTGATCATCCTTGAAACGTCTGGAATCGGACAAAGTGATACAGAAATCACGGATCACTCGGATGTATCGCTTTACGTCATGACGCCCGAGTATGGTGCGGCGACGCAGCTTGAGAAAATTGACATGCTTGACTT